>CAKSUH010000112.1 GCA_934500855.1 uncultured Eubacteriales bacterium | reverse complement strand
CCGGCTGCTCCGAGCCAAATCCCGTCCAGCGGGATTTGGACAACGGCTTGCCGTTTCTCTCCGCTACCGGATAGAAGTGGTTCAGGTTAGTTGATGACTTGGCGGAACGACACGCGGGTCGTTCCGTTTCGGGTTAATGTTACTTGTTGACTGCTATTAGGATTTTTTACATGGTGCCGAGATCCCGCCTGCGGGCGCCCCTGCGGGGTTCGACTCCGCGGCGATTTTTGATTTTATCGCTTGCTTTTCGATATCTGTGCCGCTCCGCTCAGGATGACACAGAGAGTTGGTTATTTAGTGGGATATGTAGCTTTTGTGAGCAAAGTAACTGTGCATGGGTAAATAAAGCATTATAAATTAGCTTTAACTGCGGTTAGATTATATCTTACCATTCGGCTGTTCTCTGTGTCATCCTGAGCGGAGCGGCGCAACGGGCGAAAAGACGAGCAATACAGCCCTACCCGCCGCGCAGTCGAACCCCGGAGGGGCGCCCGCAGGCGGGATCTCGGCAGTGCGTAAAAACAGAATGTGTGTGAAATACCTAAAGTAATTTTAACAACTTCGGGTCATAATCCTACCGTTCGGTTACCTACTTTGTCATCTCTGAGCAAACGCCTGCGGCGTTCAGTCGAACCCCGCAGGCGGGATCTCGGCAGTGCGTAAAAACAGGATGTGAAGAAATAACCAAAGTAACTTTAACAGCTTTCAGATTATATCCTGCCACTCGACTACCTACTGTGTCATCTCCGAGCAACCGCCTGCGGCTGATTTTTCGTATCCTTTTCCGCATCCTTTTTGTGTCCTTTTTTATTATACTGTATTTTCGGGAAATTGTCAAGAAAAAAACTTGCTTTTCGTCGCAGGTTGTGATAAAATATAAAGGAAATGCAAAACGAAAGGAATTTTTGGCATGAATTTATGGGATCCGCGGACCGTGCGGCAGATTATGACCATGTTTGGTCTGTCCTTCCGCAAGGAGTTCGGGCAAAATTTTCTGACCGACCCCGAGGTCATCGACGCAATCGCCGACGCCTGCTATCCGTCGGGTGACTGCACCGTGCTGGAAATCGGTCCCGGCATCGGAACGCTTACACGGTCGCTTGCGGCGCGGTACAAACAGGTAATTGCGCTTGAAATCGACCGCAGTCTGATTCCCGTCCTGCGTTACACGCTGGAGGACTGTCCGAATGTGACCGTGGTAAACGAGGATGTGATGCAGGCGGATCTCTCGGCTCTGCTTGCCGACGCGTTTGCGGCAGGACCCGTTGCGGTCTGCGCCAATCTGCCGTACTACATTACCACGCCGATCCTGATGAAGCTGTTGGAAAGCCGATTGCCTTTTGACGGCATCACGGTCATGATACAGGCGGAGGTTGCGGACCGCCTCTGCGCCGAAGCGGGCGAAAAGGCTTACGGCGCAATCACGGCGGTGCTGAATTACTACGCCCGCGCGGAGGAGATCCTGTTTGTCCCCGCAGACCGCTTTGTCCCCGCGCCGAAGGTCAACTCCAAGGTGATCCGGATCTCGCTCCGGCAGGAAAAGCCCTGCAAGCCGCAGGACGAGGCGCTCCTTTTCCGCACAATCAAAGCGGCATTCGGACAGCGGCGGAAAACGCTGGCAAACGCACTGGCAACGGGATTCCCCACGCTCGGGAAAGAGCGCGTCGCGGCAATCCTTGCGGACATGGGACTTGCGGCGGACATTCGCGGCGAGCGGCTTTCGGTAGCGGATTTCACCGCGCTGTCTGACCGCATCGGCGCAGAACTTGCGGCAAACGAAGGAGGAAACGGGCATGATTGAAACGGTACAGCTCCGATTGGTCGGGTATGAGGACCGACCCGCGGCGGACCTGCGGTTGGTCAACGGCAGGGTCTACGGCATTTACGACGCGGGCGACGGAATGGCGAGCGCTCTGCTGTGCGCGCTGGCGGGAGCAGAGCTTCCTGCGGGCGGCACGGTACGCATCGGCGGCTTTGACACGGCGGTCGAGCCGGAAAAAGCCGGGCTTTGTCTCGGTTTCTGCTCTTCGGAGACCGCATATTACGACACGATGACGGTCTGGGACCTGATGCGCTTTGTTGCGGGACTGCGCGGCGAGGACAGCAACAGAGGCGCACGCGACATCCACGCGATTCTGGACGGGCTGGGAATCGACGGTCTGCGCAACCGTCGGCTCAATTCTCTTACCCCCGAGTCCTTCCGCCGTGCGGGTCTGGCGCAGGCGCTGATCGGCAATCCCGAGATGCTCTTTCTTGACCGCCCGACAAAGGGACTTCCGCCCGACGGGGCGCAGGCTTTGCTGGAGGATATTTCCGCGCTTGCCGAGAGCGGCAAAACGGTGTTCCTTGCAACTGACAGTGCCGCCGAAGCCGAGGCGCTCTGCAACCGCTTTCTGTTCTGCGACGGAGACGGAATCTCCGGTCCCATGGAAAAAGAGGAATTGGCGGACGGTACGCCGACCCCTGCGCGGGCGCGCTTTCTGCAACAGTGCAACAGAACGACAGGAGAGGAGGCGAACCAACAGTGAACAGCATTTTTCGGCGTGAATTCCGCGGGCTGTTTTCGGGACCGACAGGCTGGGTGGTCCTGATTTCTTTGGCCCTCGGCGCGGGCGTTCTGACCGCAGTCAACAATTTTCTGTCTCTGTCCTCGGACGCAACGCGGATGTTTCCGATCCTTTGCGACGCGTTGGTCCTGCTGTGTCCCCTGCTTGCTTCGCACGCAGTGACCTATGACCGCGCCAAGAAAAATACGGCGTGGCTCCGTTCCCTGCCGCTCTCGCGCGGCGCGATTGTCTGCGGCAAGTACTTCGCCGCCCTCTCGATTTTCGGCATTGCGGCGGTCTACTTTGCAATTTTCCCGCTTCTCATCGGCATTTGGGGAACGGTTTCCTACGGTTCGGCATATGCCGCTCTGCTCGGCTGGTTTCTCATTGCGGCGGCGGCGCTCTCGCTGTCCTTCCTGATCGCCTCGCGCACGAATCGGCGCCCGCTTGCGGTGCTGTTCGGGGCGCTTGCCTGCGCGGCGCTGTACTTTCTCCCGCTGCTTGCGGCGCTGATCTCGGCAATCCCGCAGGTCGGCATTCCCGTTCTTTCCCTGCTCGGCGCGGCGGCGGCTCTGCCTTCGGTCCTGCGCGATGTGCGGGCGGGCAAAGCACCTCTGCGCGGAATCGCGATTTTCCTGCCGGTCTGCGCCGCTTCGGTTCTCCTGTTCTTCGTTGCGAAGCGCTTCTACACGGCGGTCCTGCCCGCGCTTCTGGACTGCCTTTCGATATTCAGCCGTCTGGACGGCTTCCGCGACGGGCATATCGATCTGCCGGGGATTCTCTTCCTGCTGTCGGTTCCCGCAGTCTGCCTGACGCTGACGGCGATCCTGCCCGACCCGCAGCGTAAAAAAGGAGGTGCGGCTCATGCGTAATTCTGCTTTGCGAAAAAAACGGATCCTTCTGCTTGTCGCACTGGCGGCGGTCCTTGCGGTCAATTTCGCGGCGGCGTTCCTGCCTTACCGCGCGGCGCATCCCGATGTTTCGGGCAACGGCATTTACACGCTCACGAACACCTCCCGCAGTCTGCTGAACGCGATTGACCGCGATGCGGAGATTACCTATTATGCCGCCGATCCCGACCCAGACATTCGCGCATTCCTCTTGCTTTATCGCGCCGCGCGCGTTACGGTATCGGTTGCGGCGCCGCCGTCTGCGGACCTTGACCAGACTGTTCGCATAGCCTGTGGCGAGGAGGCCCGCACGGTCGCCGTTTCGGACCTGTTCTGCTATTCGAGCACAACCTACTCCCCCGAATTCGGCTATCTTTCCATGTCCCAATACGCGCAGATTACAGCGGAAATCGCCTCGCTTCCGTCCTCCGGCGAAACCTATCAGGCATTTACCTACTATTTCGGTCCCACTGCCATGCAGGCGCTTTTCTGCGGCGAGGAGGTCATCACCTCAACCCTGCGGAATCTGGTCGGCGGCACCCTGCGGACGCTCTGGGTCCTGACGGGCGAGGTCGGGCAGGCTCCCGACTGGTATGTGATGCTTCGTCTGAAAATGCACGGGTTTGAGGCACGGGCGGTCACCGATCTTTCGACGCTTCCGGACGGCTCGCTCCTGTGGCTGACGCCGAAGGCAGACCTTGACGCGGACGGCACATCGGCTCTGACGGACTTCCTCTCGCGCGGCGGGCGGTTGCTTCTGACAACGCTCTATACGCAGATGAAGTTGCCGAAACTGGCGTCGGTACTTGCCGCCTACGGGCTGTCGGCGGAGACCGAACGGGTGAATCTGGTCGGCGACAAGGTGAGCTACGGAACAAGCTCGACAATAGCCGCAACCTTCTCTCCGCAACGCGCGGATCACGCAATCAACGAAACGGTCGGAGGGGGCGTACTGGTCAGCAACGCGCACGAAATTCTGCTCTCTTCGGTTGACGGTGTGAAAACGGCGGCTTTGCTCAAGACCTCGACATCGGGTCAGAGCGTGGAGCAGTCGGACGACAAAAAGCAAACGGTCACGGAGGGGACCTTCACGGTTGCGGCAACGGCGGTTCGGTCCTCGGATTCCTCCCGCATTGCGTGGCTCGGGATGCTCCCGACCTCCAATCTCGACTACCTTTCAAGTAACGCGGAAAGCACCTACACGGCGGCGGTCCTTTCGTGGCTCGCGGACGATGAAATGCGCTTTCCCATCGGGGAAACACGCGTGCTCCCCTCCTCGCTCCTGAATGTTTCCGTAACGGTTTTCGTCATCTGGATTGTCATTTTCGCGGTTCTCATTCCGCTCTCGCTTCTCGCCGTTGCGCTTGTGCGGAGGTATGTTCGGAAGAAGGGGTAAGGGAAAGGCCTTGGAGGGGGAGAAAGAAGACCTTGGAGGGGGAAGGGGACCCTTTCGGAGGGTCCCCTTCCCCCTCCAAACCTCCCTCATCTCCCCGAACTTCCCTGCACGGCAACCGCCGCAGAGAGGGCAAAAACTTTTTTCGCTTTTCGGGCGGCGGTTGCCGCACAGGGAAGTTTTTGGGCGGATTGGGAGGTGCGTGGCGGCAAACAGTGCGGCTTCGCGCTTGATTTGTGGGAGTAAACTGTTTCGGATGCTGATTGTTATGTGGGTGCCGGGATTCTCAGAGATGACAAAGTAGGCTGATTGTTGCTAAGGGATAGAAAATGGTCTTTGATAGAGACGCTTTGCCTGTCTGTGCTCGTCCTTGCGCACTGCCGAGATCCCGCCTGCGGGCGCCCCTTCGGGGTTCGACTCCGCGGCGGGCAGGGCTGTATTGCTCGTCTTTTCGTCCGCCTTGCCGCTCCGCTCAGGATGACATGGAGGAGAACCGAACGGCAGGATATAATCTGAAAGCTGTTAAGGTTACTTTGGTTATTTCATACACATCATGTTTTTACGCACTGCCGAGATCCCGCCTGCGGACGCCCCTGTGGGGTTCGACTCCGCGGCGGGCAGGGGTTGTGTTGTTTGTCTTTTTGCCCGTTGCGCCGCTCCGCTCAGGATGACACAGTGGGTGTGGCGCTTTGTGAGATGTAGCCCATTCGTTGTAATGTTACTTTAACTGACTAAAATTATACAACCCACATAACAAACAGCCCTCTTTGTCATCCTGAGCGGAGCGGCAGAACCACAAAAGAAACAGATGATACAATCAATCA
>CAKSUH010000111.1 GCA_934500855.1 uncultured Eubacteriales bacterium | reverse complement strand
GGCGGTCGGCTCTCCGTGCGGGAGAGCCGACCGCCTGTGTTTGTATCGTGCCGACGGGCTTTTTTGCATGGTATCACGAGCGGGTCAGTTCATTTCCTCTATGTGATAGATGTAGTCGAGGGAACGGAGCGCTTCGATGATTTCCGTGTGCGTTTTGTACTTTTTCAGATCCTCGCTGGAGATGGAAATGGAAATCGAATAGACACTCAGACCCGAATGGAGGTAAGCGGGGTTGGATTCGATGTCATCGATTTTCATGCCCAGTTCGCGGATGGTGGTAACAAAATTTTGCAGGTAGGAAATATCCTTCAGCTCCAGATGCACCTCAAAGTGGTTCGAGCGGTTTTTCAGATAAACCTCAAATTTCGGGAAGAGCGAGAGACTGCAGAGCAGAGCCGCGAACATCACCGCCGTGACCGTGTAAAGCCCCGCGCCGATGGAAAGTCCCAGAATGCCGCACGCCCAAAGCCCGACCGAGGTCGTCAACCCCTTGATCTGGCTGCGGGAACTGTAGAGAATCGAATTGACCGTGATGATGGCAATTCCGACGACCGTAGCGGCGGAAATCACTTCAAAATTGATGCCGTACTGCGCGTTGAGGAAAATATCAAGCAGCATTGCGCAGGTTGCCGCGAGGGAGACCAGAATAAAGGTCCGCAGTCCCGCCGCGTGCCGCTTGCTGGAACGCTCACAGCCGATTACGGCGGAAAGTCCGATCGAAAGCCCGATGCGGAAGAGCACCGACCCAATGGTCAGGTCAACGGACCAGTTCCCAAGCAGTTTGGCAAGGGGGTCAACAACGGCTGTGCTGACTGTCAGAGCAAACATGGCTGAATCCTCCTATTTTCTCGACATCCGCCGTCTGCGCGGATCCGCAAGATCGGCGGCATACTGTTCGGCGGCTTCGGTAAACGCCGCTTCGTCCTCATGTGCGTGCAGTTCGTGCGGCGGAATGGTTTCCTGAATTTTTTTGATCCGCTCGATCAGAAGCTCCACGGCGGTTTTCGGCTGACCTGTCGGCGTGGTTGCCTCCACGGGGGCGAGGTCCTCCAGCTTGGTGGAATAGGACCGCGACAGGTAAAGCGCCAGTTTTGCGCACGCGGGTCCGATCAGCTCGTAAAGCACGCTGGATGCAAGAATCACGGTATTCAGCGCAATGCCGTCATCCCCGCCAAGCGTCCGCGCGCCGAGCGCCGCAAGACCGATGGCAACGCCCGCCTGCGGAATCAGCGCAAGCCCCAGATAGTTGCGCGTTTCCTTCGGCTTGCCGACCGCGAGGCATCCGAGGAACGCACCCGCATATTTGCCGACGATTCGGAACACGAAGTACAGAATGCCGATGACCAGCAGAGGCGTGGTTCCGATGGAGCCGGAGGGATTGAGCAGAACATCCAGTTTGAAGTTCAGTCCCGACCGCACGAAGAAGAGAAGCAGGAGCGGCGGGCTGAAATAGTTCAGCTGCTTGAAGAGCTTGTCATCGTCGGTAATGTTGATGTAAACGGTTCCCATCGACATACAGCCGAGCAGGGGGGAGATGTCAAGCAGGGTGCAGATGCCGCAGAAGCTGAAGAGCAGAGCGATGGAGATGATCAGACGGTTGTCGGTGGAGCGTTTTTTCGGCATCATCAGTTTCATCAGGACCCCGAACACACCGCCCAGCGCAAACACGCCGATGTTGATCAGAATCGGGCGGATAATGTCGCTGATGTGGAACGCGCCGGTTTTCGAGGACACCGCAACCGAGATTGCAATGCTGTAGGCAACAAGACCCACGATGTCGTCAAGCGCCACCACCTGCAACAGGGTGTCGACAAAATCGCCTTTCGCGCCGGTCTGGCGGATGGTCATGACCGTTGACGCGGGTGCCGTTGCCGAAGCAAGCGCCGCCAGCACGATGGAAAAGGCAAGGTCCAACCGCAGGACGAAGAAGGTGACGATAAAGACCACAACCGACGCGAGCAGTGCCTCGCAGACCGTGATAAGCATGACCTTTCCGCCGCTTTTCTTCAGCGTGGAGAAGCGGAAGAATTCGCCCGTGCTGAAAGCGATGAACGCCAGCGCGATGTCGGAGAGAAAGTCCATGCCGTCAATGATGCGCTGCGGGACCAGACCGAGGCAGTAGGGTCCGACGAGAATGCCCGCAAGGATATAGGCGGTCACATTGGGCAGCTTCAACAGCTTGGTGATTCTTGTCATGGCAAAGCCAAACAGCAGCATGAACGCAACCGAGATGATGATGGAAGCGACCTGCGAGGTCCCCGCAAGGGCTTCGTGAAGTTCGGACAGCATAGAAAAACTCCTTTCGACGGAATGGGTTCGGGCATCGGGCGACAAAGGGGGGACGAAACCGAAAAGCAAAAAAGAAGAAAGAACGGAAGGCGGGGTTCGCTCCGTTCGATTCCCGAAAAAGCCGCCAAAGCCCGACGACATGATTTACCTTAGAATTATAGCACAGTTCGGTGCCTTTGTCAATAGGTTATGTAAAATTTATGTAAAGTGAAGCAAAAATATGCGTAAAGCGGAGCGCGAAAGAAAAAGCACCCGCAAGGGGTGCTTTTGCCGGACTGCGGAGGGGTTCGGGCGGGTTCCGCTGTTTTGCGGAGAAGAACAGACAGCGGACCGTCACACAGGGGACTTCCCGCACGGAGCCGCCTTCGTTTTCCGACCCGGCTGTATCAGAAGGAACCCGCGGAACGGCGGGATGGGGGAGGTGATGCGGATGCCGGTTTCCTCGGCGTGCGCTTCGGCACCCGCGATTGTCGCATTCGCGTCAACATCCGTGACGAGCAGATCCTCGGCGGTGTCGAGCGAGAGGTTGAGAAACAGGCTGACAAGCTGTCCGTCCGCACCTCTGCGGCAGATTTGGTAAAAGTTCGGTTCGCGCGGAATTTTGGGGTAGGGGAGCGGCAGGAAGTCCGCCAGCTCCTCCGCGCGGAAGTAGGAGAGCGAGAACGCCGTGCGCGGGTCGCCCGCGTAAGCGTCAATCGCGTAGACCAAAAGCTCGGTTTCGCCGCTTCGGAAGCGGTAAACGGCGGGCGTGGTCAGCCCGTCCCCGGAAAAGACGGTGAGCGGTTGCGCGCCCGGTTGCAGGGTCAGGCGGTAAGCGTGAGGGAGCGCGCCCGTTGCCGCGCGTTCATCGCCGTGCAGGGTCAGGAGCGGGGGCGGAATCGGAATTGCTTCCGAAAAGCCGACCGCCATGCCGCTCTCTTGCAGGATCCGCGCGGCGGGAACATCCAGAATCAGACGGCGCGGGAGCGGTTTTCCGACGAGCAGGCGCGCGTTCTCGCCAAAGCAAATAGCGGCGGGGACCGTTCCGAGGTCGTCCTGCGTGGCTCCGTAGGTTGTCGGGATGCCGAGTCCCGCCAAAAATCCGCCCGCGCGGCTCAATGCGCGCCGCATGAGGGGCTTTTCGCCCGGGAAAGTTTCGGGTAGGTGCGCCCACGCCAATTTATGCTTTCCCTCGATCACGCGAACGCCGTAGGGCGCGGTGTCCGCAAAGGCGCGGTCGATCCGATCCCGCAGGGGCGCGTAGCGGCGATGCTCGCGGAGGTAGCCCGTTTCGTAGCCGGGGGAGGCAAAGTAGTCGAAGAGGTAATCGAACGCCCCGAGGCGCGGCTCGGTCCGCAGGGCGCAGTCGTAGGCTTCCCCGAGCGCGGCGGGGATCAGGGCGCGCGGGCGGGGATAGGTATCGGCTTCGTGGAACAGCTCGGTATCCTCGGGGCAGAAGCCGATCTGCATCCGCACGAATTCGATGACATCGGCAAGCGCGGTGGCAGGAAAGCGGTTGACGGCAGGGGCGACCCAGTACGGCGCGCCCGAGAGCCGCAGGAAGGGGCGGTTTTTGCCCGCCAGAATTGCGGTCAGTTCGTCGGCGGTTGCGCCTTCGGAGTCGAAAGAGGTATAGCCCGCGCAGAAGCCGAGGCGAATGGCGGGGTCAACACGGTCGGCGATTTCCCGCAGGAAGCGGCAGAAGGTGCGCAGGGAGTCGCCCATGGTCTGCACATAAGCCGCCCGCGCGGGGGTGGGCGCGCCGGTAAAGACCCTTTGCAGGAGGTTGCTGTCGGCAAGTGCGGGGGAATCGGCGGGAAGGGAGAGGGCTTTTGCAAGCAGGTTTTTATGCCGCGCGCAGAAGCATCCGAGCCCGGGGCGGACCGACTGGCAGAGATCGTCGTCGATCATGACGATTGTCGCGCCGCAGTTGCAGAGCGCGGCGAACCACTCGCCGTACCGGTTCCGATAAACGGGGTCTGTGGGGCAGAATGCGTCGCCGACTTCCCGTCCCGCAATCGAGCGCAGGCGGGTCATATCGGCGAAGGCGGGGTCTGCGTTTTCGGGGATGGGGGTACCGAAGCCGAAGCCGCGGGTCCAGATGCCGACTTCCAGTCCCTTGTCCCGGAAGAAGCGGACATTTTCCCGCAGGTTTTTCAGGTACTCCCCGCGCAGTTCGGTTCGGAAGAACGGTTCCTGCTCGGTTGCGAGAAACACGGTATCGGTTCCCGCCTCTATCAGGTCGGCAAGCACCCGCTCCCGCTCGTCTGCGGTACAGTTTCGGCTCATGATGGGGGTATACTGTCGGTGATTCATGTGGGTACTCCTTTTAAGACCTTGGGACTTAAGACCTTGGGGGTAAGACCTTGGGACTCTGTCCCAAACCCTGCTTAGGAAACTTCTTGAAAGAAGTTTCCTAAGAATCTTCAAGAACTTTAAGCAAGGGGATTTTTCCCCCTTTCTTTCCGTGGCGCGGATTTTGGTGTAGCCGTATTCCGTGCTACGAATTCCGGCTGCTAAGGCTTATGCCTCTGCATTGTAGCATCGGTTCAAGATACATTCCTCCTGCCGCACACTCCGTCGATTATGCCATTATTATACCGTTTTTGCGTCTCCTTGTCAACTCGGCAGAAAAAGAAGAAGGTTTTTGTAATATAAAAACGGCGGACAGCATAATCGGGGGCTGTCCGCCGTTATTCAATTGCCGTTCTTCGGCTGATAGGCAACCCCGCAGTAGGGGCAGACGCCGCGGTCGCCGCGGTAAGTAAAATGCGCGTTACAGCAGGGGCAGACCACATCGTGCAGGGCTTCCTCCGGATTCTTCTTCGGGGTCGGCTCAACCAGACGGTCGCCGTCACGAATAAGCGTGGGGAGGTAGCCTTTCGTCAGGCAGATGTCCAACTTAGCGCGGACTTCCTCTTCGGGACGGCGCAGATGGGATGCAAGTCCCGCAACATCCCGCAGTTCCAGAACCTCGACCGCATAGACAAAGCCCCGCAGGTCCCGCTTGTTGCCGTAGGCGACCCACAGGAGCGGAACGCCGTAAAAACCGCCGCCGGAAAAGACGATGCCGAGTATAAAGAAGAATGTGGGGATCGGAAGCCAGTCCGGTTTGGAAGCGCCGAATATGATCAGCGGCACGCCCACAACCATCAGGACCGACCAGACCAATGCGAATATGAAAAGGGTACGGATGGATTGATCAATTTTCTTCATGGTGTTCTTTGTCACCTTTCTGCTTTTTGTTGCCGCCGGATGGGACATTTCTGCCCTCTATTATATCACCCCCGCCCCTCAAAGTCAATATCTTTCTCAAAAAAAGCGGGCTTCCGAACGGGAGGGGGTAAGACCTTGGGGCGTTGCCCCAAACCCCATTTAAGAGACTTTTTGAAAAAAGTCTCTTAAAAATCTCCAAAA
>CAKSUH010000110.1 GCA_934500855.1 uncultured Eubacteriales bacterium | reverse complement strand
TCTCCTCTGTCTGAAAGATTCTGTTCACCGCACATAGAAAACTGACTATATTTTACACCTTTTTTTGTGTTTTTTCAATAGGCTTTTCGATATTTTCCCTAAATTTCACAAAAAATTTTTATGCAAACCGCCATTCGGGTCGAAAAAGCGGTTATTTTACAACGATATTTCAGTTAATTAACCGATTTCAGCTCCCATTCGCAGGCAAGACAGGCAAGCACAAACGACGCGGCAGTCTCGGTCCGCAGGATGCGCGGACCCAGCCCGACGGGAATCATGCCCGCCACAGTCGCCGCCTCCGCCTCCTCGGGAGAGAACCCTCCCTCGCTTCCGACCATCACCGAGATACTCCCGGGAAGCCCTTCCCGCCGCCGCTCCTCCAGCACCTCGCCCAACGGACGCGTGCCGCCGCCCTCGTAACAGAACAGCGCTAAACCGTCGGTTGCGGCAAGCTTCAGCGCTTCGCGGAACGGCACCGCCGGAAGTACACGCGGAATCCTACCCCTGCCGCACTGCTTGGCGGCGGTCAGCGCAATCCGGTTGCGGCGCTCTCCCCGTTCGCGGTCCTTTTTTCCGTCCCCGAGCCGCACCACACAGCGCGCGCTTTCAAACGGAACGATTTCCGCAGCTCCGCACTCCACCGCCTTCTGAATCACCTCATCGAGTTTATCTCCTTTCGGCAGAGCCTGAAAGACGCGGACGGTATAAGGCGGCTCGGCGGCGGACGGCGACTGCGACAGGACTTCCGCCACAACGCGATCGGGCAGGAATTCGGTCAGGCGGCAGAGATAGTCGGTCCCCTTTCCGTCGCACAGCGTGACCGTTTCGCCCGCCGCCATCCGCAGGGAGCGCGAGATGTGATGCGCGTCCTCTCCGTAAACGGTTGCGGTCCGATCTTCGATTTGTCCCGAATCAACAAAAAAACGCGGCATAAACTTTCTCCGTTCAACAGCTTTCCTTTATTGTACTACATTTTGCCCAATCCGTCAAGTGCTTTTTTGTATTTTTTTACCTGAATGTCGTATTCCGGTATCCGCAAGTCCGTTTCTTCCATGTTGCCACCGTCAATAGCGTTTCCATGTGCTTCTTCCGAACAGAATCAGCACGGGGAAAATCTCCAGTCGTCCCGCCAGCATATCCAGCGTCAGCACGATCTTGGAAAGCGGACACAACGCCGCATAGCTTGTCGTAGGTCCCACGGCTTCAAGCCCGGGTCCGATGTTGTTGAAGCAGGCGAGCGTGGCGGAAAACGCCGTGGTCGTACTGACATTGTCCAACGACACCAACAGGAAGCTGACCACCAAAATGATGACATACGCGCCGAGATAAGCGTTCGTGTTCGCAATCACGCGCTCGTCCACCGGCTGTCCGTTCATGCGGATGACCCGCACGCTGTTGGGGTGCATCATCTGCTGAATGTTCCGTTTCAGCGTTTTGAGAACCAGAAGCAGGCGCGCGCACTTGAATCCGCCGCCCGTACTTCCCGCCGATGCGCCGACCGCCATCAGGATCAACAAAACGGCTTTGGAAAAGGTGGGCCAGAGGTTGAAATCGGTTGTGGCAAAACCGGTTGTGGTGGTGACGCTCGCCACCTGAAAGAACGCGTGCCGAAGGGAGGTCCACACGCTTCCGTACATTCCGCGAATGTTCAGCGTGATCGCAATTCCCGCCGCAAAAACCGTTCCCCAATAGAGGCGGAATTCCTCGTCACGGAAAACGCTTCCCACCTGCCCGAGCAGGATCATATAGTAACAGCTGAAATTCACGCCGAACAGCAGCATGAATACGGTTGTGACATTTTGCAGATACGGGCTGTAACCCGCCATGCTGTCCGCCCGAATTCCGAAGCCGCCGGTCCCCGCCGTACCGAACGCCGTACAGACCGCGTCAAACACGGGCATTTTCCCGAAGATGAGAAAGAGGAAATCCAAAACCGTCAGAAGCACATAAATCAGGTAAAGGATCGCCGCCGTCCGCCGCATTTTCGGCGCCAGCTTTCCCACATTCGGTCCCGGGCTTTCCGCCCGCAGCAGATGCATGGTAAAGCCCTCGTTCCTGCCGCCCACGGGCGCCACGGCAAGCAGAAAGACCAGAACCCCCATGCCGCCGAGCCAATGGGAAAAGGACCGCCAGTACAGAATTCCGCGGCTCATTGCCTCCACATCGGGAACAACGGACGCACCTGTTGTGGTGAAACCGGAAACGATTTCAAACAGCGCATCGATGAAATTCGGAATCTCCCCGGAGAGAAAGAACGGCAGCCCGCCGAACAGCGAAAGCACAATCCAGCCCAGTCCCACGCTGACGAGTCCCTCCTTGGCATAGAACCCGCGGCGCGCCCGTCTCGTCAGGATCAGAAGCGTAACCGCCACCGCCGCAACGGCGCAGGCTGTCACGGCAAAAGCAAACGCGGCGCGCAGGTCCGCGTCAATCAGGGAGATCAGAAGCGCGGGCAGCAGGAACACCGCCTCAACCGACAGGAACAGCGCGCAGATCCGCCCGATCATTTTATAATTCACAGCGGCTCCCCCTTACGCAAAAATATCGTTGAGTTGCATCAGGACCGTTGCGCCCGAAGAAACCACCACCACGCTGTCTCCGACCTCGTAGCTGGAATCACCGTTCGGAATCTCGGTGCTGTCGCCCCGGTTGATGCCCACAAGCAGAATGTTCTCCCGCAGCTTCAGCTTCTTCAGCGGAACGCCGCAGTGCAGGGTATTCCCGTCCACGGGAAATTCGATTGCCTCCACCTGCCCGTCCGCAATGGTATGGACCGTAATCGCCGCCCCCGCCTGCTTCTGCATGGCGCGGACATAGCGAACGATGGTACTGCAGGACAGCTTGCGCGGGCAGATGATGCTTCCGAGCGGCAGGCTGTCCAGCACCCGCCCGTCCTCCATACGCCCGACCTTGGTGATGATCTGCTTGACGCCGAAACCGTTGCCGTAAAGCGAGATAACCATATTCAGCTCGTCCAGTCCGGTCAGCGTGACCAACGCGTCGCAGGAGGCAAGCCCCTCGCCCTCCAGCACCGAGCGGTCCGCCGCGTCGCCCTGAATCACCGTGGTGTGCGGCAGAGCCTTCGCCATCTGGACGCAGATCTCGGGGTCCTTTTCCACAAGCTGAACATCCAGCCGGCTCTCCTCCAGCGCCTGTGCCAGATAGTAACTGATCCTTCCGCCGCCGATGAGCATCACGCGTTGCGCACGGTGCGTTACAACGCCGAGATTCTTCAGCAAATCGGACAGCACCTCGGTCGGCGCGGTCACAAAGATACGGTCCCCCGCGTGCAGAACAAAGGCTCCGTCGGGGGCAATGGCGTTTCCGCCCCGCAGGACCGCGCAAACCAGCACGCGGCACCGCACCAACGCGTTCAGACTGCTCAGCGTTACATTGCACAGTCGGCTGTCGGCTTCCAGCTTCAGTTCGACGATCTCCATCCGCCCCTTTGCAAAGGTCTCACGCTTGAGGAAGCCCGGATAGCGCAACAGCCGCTCGATTTCAGTTGCCGCCTGCCGCTCGGGATTGACGATCATGGAAAGTGCGAACGCGTCCCGCATGGAATACGCCTGATCGGCATATTCGGGATTTCGGATGCGCGCAATGGTGTGCATCTTCGGGTTGATATAATGCGCGGTCGTGCAGGTCAGCAGGTTGACCTCGTCGCTTCCCGTTGCCGCGATCAGCAGGTCCGCATTCTCCGCGCCCGCCTGCTTCAGCACTTCCATGGACGCGCAGTTTCCCATCACACCCATCACATCGTATCGGTTCAGCCCCGACTCCAGAACACTCCGGTCGGAATCCACGAGCGTGACATCATGCTCTTCGGCGCAAAGCTGTCTTGCAAGCGTCTCCCCGAGTTTCCCGCTCCCCGCAATCAGAATTTTCACATTTTCTCCTCCGAATCAGACAGTATCAGATATTCCGCAGGACCCAATCTGCGGCAAGCCCGCTCCATGCACGGATATCCTCGCGGTCCTGTGCCAACCCCAGCCCGTGCGGTCCGTGCGGGTAGATGTGCAGCTCAAACGGAACGCCGTGATCCCGCAGGCTCTCGCAGAACACCAGCGAATTCTTCACATTCACGCAGGAATCGTCCGAGGTGTGCCACAGGAACACGGGCGGCGTTGCATCGGTCACCTTGTGTTGCAGGTCAAATGCCTTGCGCTCCGCTTCGTATTTCTCCGCTCCGAGCAGTTCTCTCCCGCTTCCCACATGACCGAATTCGGGTCCGACCGAAATCACGGGGTAGCAAAGAATCGCACCGTTCGGGCGCGCGCTTTCCGCGTCGGTCGCATCGGGTGTGTGTCCCGCAGGCATCGTCACATCGTCGTACAGCAGCGCGGACGCGGCGAGATGTCCGCCCGCCGAGGAGCCGCACACCACCACGCGGTTCGGGTCAATCCCCCACTCCGCCGCGTGACTGCGGACCAATTTGACCGCCCGCTGTGCGTCGGCAAGCCCTGCGGGGAAGCGGTTCGGCGCGACGCGGTAATCTACCGTGACCGCCTGCAAGCCGCGGCTGTTGAAAGATTTTGCATACGGTTCCGCCTCGTGCGGCGCGCGGACATGATACCCGCCGCCCGCGAAAACGATCACGCAAGGCAACGGCTTGTCGGTTGGAATCAGGTAGGTGTGCAGGGTGTTCGGGGTCTCCGTCCCCTCGGTCAGATACGGGATATCATGCTCCCAGAGTTTCAGTTCCATTTCGGTCTCCTTTTCGGGCAGGTTCCGCGCCCGCTTTTTGATACCCATATTCTATCACAGAACTGTCTTTTTTTCAAGAGGTACGCGAAAAATTCGGCGGGGAATTCATATCCGCGCGTCCTTTTCCGTAGACTGGAAGAAGGAGGTGAAGAAAATGTACCGACCTTTTCGTTTTGCGCTGTTCGTTCTGGCATTGTCCGGCATCTGCGTCGGGTTTGCCCTGCCGCAGCTTTCGGTCCGCCCGAACCGCTCCGCCGCCGCGACCGACCCTCTGCCTTATACGGTGGTGCTGGATGCGGGACACGGCGGCGAGGACGGCGGCGCGGTATCCGCCGACGGTTTGCAGGAAAAGACGGTCAACCTCGCCGTCACGCTGGCGGTCCGCGATCTGCTGGAGGCAAACGGTGTGCGCACGGTTCTGACGCGGGACACCGACATTCTGCTTTATGACCGCACGGTCAATTACAAAGGACGGAAGAAGGCGCTCGATCTGGCGGCGCGGAGGAAGATCGCCGAGGAAACGGCGGGCGCGGTGTTCGTCAGCATCCACATGAACGCCTTCCCGCAAAAGCAGTACCGCGGCTTGCAGGTCTGGTACTCGCCCAATGACGCACGCTCGACATCGCTTGCCTCGGCGATACAGGAGGAGGTCCGCGCGCGCCTGCAGCCCGAAAATACCCGCAAAATCAAGCAGGCGGGCAGTAACATTTACCTGCTTTATCATCTCAAAGTCCCCGCCGTGCTGATCGAATGCGGGTTTCTGTCCAATCCGGACGAAGCGGCACTGCTTGCAACCGACGGCTACCGCCAACAGCTTGCGCAAACGGTGGCGCTCGGAATTCTCGCGGGACTCGGAAAAATATCGGATGAAAATGCGCCCCGCTCTTGATTTTCCGTCCCGTTTGCGGTATAATGGTAGGGAATGAAAGATGCTTAGTCAAAAACCGAATCGTTTGAATATAAACGAATAAAAGTTATCCCCCTCATCAGTCGCTAACGCGACAGCTTCCCCCCGAGGGGAAGCCTTCCTTAC
>CAKSUH010000109.1 GCA_934500855.1 uncultured Eubacteriales bacterium | reverse complement strand
GGCAGCATCAATAACGGAGGTTAGCTATGAACAATCTGATCGCTTTTCTCGCAAGCGCCACAACCGTATGGACTTGGATTCTCGGAGTACTCGCAATTGTGCTGTCTCTCATAATCTCGGTTGCGGTTGCACTTCAGCCCACCAAGGACGAGGGACTTTCCAGCACCATTGTCGGCAGTGGCGAGAGCTTCTTCGGTAAATCCGGCGGACTGACCAAAGAGAAGTGGCTTTCCAGACTGACGCTGGTCTGCTCGATTATTCTGGTTGTGGTTGTGTCTGTTCTGACCATTGTCGTAATCAACCTGAAGTAATCGGAAGCAAAACAACAAAAAAACAAACGCATCCGACGGAGAAGCAAGGCTTCCGTCGGATGCGTTTGTTTTTTATCTTTTTGCGTCGCTTTTAACATGAACATCCAACTGCGGAAACGGAATCTCGATTCCTTCTGCCGTCAGCCGTTTCTGAATTGCCTCCAAAAGATCAAAATGCACCGTCCAATACTCCTCTTTCTTTGTCCAGACGCGGACAGTAAAATCCAGAGAGCTTTCGTTTTGTTTGGAAAGCCGGACGAACGGAGCGGGTTCGGTCAATACAAGATCCTGCTTCGCCGTTTCATCCAGAAGAATGTTGCGGACGCGGTTGACATCACTTCCGTAGGCAACCGATACCGACAGCTCGACGCGTCGCGTATCGTTGACCGAATAGTTTACAACCGAGGCCCCGGTAACCGTGCCGTTCGGAATGGTGACCTCGCGATTATCCGGTGTTGTCATGACCGTATAGAAAATTCCGATTTCCTTCACGGTTCCTGAGTAGCCGCCCGCATCCACGAAATCGCCGATTCGGAAGGGGTGGAAAATCAGGATCATAATGCCGCCCGCAAAGTTGCTCAAAGCGCCCTGCAGTGCAAGACCGATGGCAACGCCCGCCGAGGCAATTACCGCAATCACCGACGACATCGGAACACCGAGAATACTGATCACCGTAACAATAATGAGTGTGTTGAGCGAGATTTTAACGGTACCCGACAGAAACTTGGCAACAGTCGGATCCTTCTTCATCAGTTTGCTTTTTCCGAGGATGCGGATCAGCAGGCGCACAAGCCAGAAGCCGATGACCAATACAAGCAGGGCAATAATCAATTTTCCGCCGAAATCTGTCAGAAACCCAAGCAGTCTGTTTCCAAGTTCTTCCCAAGTCATAAAAGCAGTCTCCTTCAAAAATGAAATTCCGGACAGGGAACCCATCCGGAAACTATTATAGCAGGAAAATGTGAAATTTTCGAGTGCTTTCGAAAAAAACTATTGTTTGTCCGATTTCGCGTTTTCCAATTCCGCCAACGGATTCTGCGCCATGGCATCTTCCATTTCCCGACTGCTGACATGGGTGTAGATCTGCGTGGTGTTGAGTTGCTCATGCCCGAGAATGTCCTTCAGCACCCGCACATCAACATGACCGGATTGATACATCAGCGTTGCCGCCGTATGACGCAGTTTATGTACCGAATAATGCTTGGATTCCAGTCCCGCGCGTTTCAGATAGCGATAGACCATCGCCTGAACCGTTTTCACATTGATGCGCACATTCAGGCGGCTGAGAAACAGCGCCTTGTCGGTCACGGCGCGATATGTATCACTCATGCGGATTTTCAGATGATCGGAAAGTGCCGCGCGGCAGGCATCATTGAGATAGATGACGCGTTCTTTGCTGCCTTTACCCGTCACCCGCAGGGAACGCAGATCGTTATCAATGTCGGTCAGATTGATTCCGCACAGCTCGGAAACACGCATTCCGCAGTTGAGGAACAGCGTCAGAATTGCGTAATCACGGACACGGTTCGGCGAGTCGGTATCGTTTCGCACCGTATCCAGCAGGCGGAGTGCCTCGTCCAGAGAAAGCACCTTCGGCAGTGTTTTCTGCGCTTTCGGGGTGTCAATGTCTACGGTCGGATTTTCGGTCAGGTAATGGCGCTTGGAAACCAGATATTTATAGAGGGAACGAATGGAAGCCAGCTTACGCGCCCGCGCAGACCAGTGGTTGTTCCGAACGGTTCCCGTATAAAACAGGAATTGGTAAATGTCATCCTGTGTGATTTCCCGAAGTCGGTCAAGTCCGACCGTGCTGACATCCACCTGATAGAATTCGGCAGATTCGGGAGAGATATCCAGATTGCGGGAGATGAGAAAGCGAAAAAAAGTACGCAAATCCAGCAGGTACTCGTCAACCGTTTTTTGGGAACAGCCCTGAATGGATATTTTGTAGGAAGCATATTCCCGTATCAACGGAGAAAATTCCGTTACCGAAACCAACTGTGGCATTGCGCGCATCTCCTTTCGTGAAGGGATACTATTATTATACACCATATTTTAAGATTTTAGTTGATAAAATGTAAATTATCGTCTGCGCGGGTTGAAATGCACGGTCTTTTCCGATATAATAGCGGTATCATGATGCCGTTTTGAGAGGTCATATGAAAGAATTATTCAAAACAAGGTCCTATGAGATGGTTCGGATGTTTCTGAACCAATTTGCCACCGCTGTTTTCGGTCTTGTACTGGCGCTTGCCGCAGGCCGCGCCGGAAGCGTGGCACTGCGGAATGTTACGAGCGCCTGTGCGATTCTTTTCTACCTGTTTTTGCTGTATACCATGACTTGGGAGCTTGGTTTTGCGGATCGCGCCGCAGTGGTATCGGGAAGAAAGCCCGCCAAGCCGTGGACCGGGGTATTGCTGTCTGTCGGAGCCAATATCATCAACTGGCTGTTGGCGGTTTTCATCATGCTCGGAACTTTCCTGTCCGATGTTTCGTTCTTCTCGGGATTGGGGGGCTTTGCGGCAACCGCAACGCACATTCTGGGCGGAATGTACACGGGTCTTTTGGCAAATTCCGTTGGCGGAAATCCGCTCAATTCTTATTGGTGGCTGTATTTCCTGTTGCCGATTCCCGCAATCGCCACCTGCGGGCTTTCCTATCTGCTCGGACTGAAGGACATCAAATTTACAGGGCTGTTCAATGTGAGATATCCGGATTCGGACCGGGACATCAAAAAGAAAAAGAGAAAATAAACAAAAAGAGCGGTTCCGTCACACTCGTGGCGGTTCCGCTCCTTTGCTTTTTCTGCTTTCCTCGTTATTCCGTTGCATCGAACACGGTTTCCACTCTGCGGCGACAACACGCAGGGGAATAGACCCAACGGTCAAGATGACGGATCCGATCCGTATCCACAAACACGGTCGGTGCTTTCGGAGGCATCCGACAGGGCGCCGTATCCACGACAACCAGCTTGACCTTCATGCGCTCGGGGTTGATACTTTTGATGTATACCGCAACAGCCCGACCGATCAGAGCCCGCATGGTTTCTGCCCGATCCTCGCCGCGTACCTCCGCAAGTCCTGCAAGATTTGGTGCCAGTTCAATGAAAACGCCGTAGTTTTCCACACTTCGGACAATTCCCGCAACCGTTTGTCCGACCGAGAAACCCGCCGCATTTTCTTCCCATGTACCGAGCAGTTCCCGTAAAGTGACCGAGATTCTTCCGCTTTCACGGTCCACGGTCCGTACCGCAACCGGCAAAATGGTTCCGACCGACAGCCTGTCTCGAGGATGGGAAATACGGGAAACCGAAATGCAGTCGACAGACAAAAGAGAGGATACGCCGCAGCCGATGTCGAGAAATGCTCCGAACGGCTCCATGTGCGTCACTCTCCCCGGGATGATATCTCCTGCACGGAGCTGCAGCAATCCGCGTTCAAGACAATCCCTTTGCGCCGCGCGGCGGGAGAGAATCGCAACCGTCTCACCGTTTCTTTCCGTAAATGCCATAATTCTGACCGCTACCGGTTTTCCGACTCTGGAAACGATCGCAATGTCTTTTCTGCTCTCGCCCGGGCGGCAAAAGACCGCTTCCTCCGGGGATATGATTCCGCGCATACATCCCAAATCTACCTGCAGGCGCATTTCTCCGTCACAGACCGTTGCCACTCCCTCGACAATCTCACCCGTTTTCATTGCACGCTCCAGTCCGTTTCGTGACGCGAGCAGGTCGCGGTTCTCCCGAGTGTTCAGCAGTTCGCCCTCCGGCTTGAATTCGGTTTCCATTGCATTCAACCTCCTGTTTTTGTATCAGTCTATTCGCGGGCGTTCCGGAATATTCCGCGCCTGCAAGAGAAACACTGACAAAAACAAAAAGGGGAGACAAAACAGCAACCGCCGTTGCAAAGAAACGGATGCCTTAAAATCCGCTGTAAAATCGTGCCGTTACGCAAGTGCGGCAAGGGTTCGGACTGCGGCGGAGGAACAGATGAGTTGGCCGTGCTCCAGGACCCAGACACGCAAATGTGCGGGATTCATAACTTCTCCGTATTCGGAAAGGAAGGCATACTCCTCCGCCGCGGAAAAAGGGGATTCCGACAGCATCAGAAGAAGCAGATAGTAGTGACCGATGTCATCGCGGTAAGCCGAGCTTTCTCCGATGTAGGAAACCTCCTCCAACCTGCGGCAGGCGCGCAGAAGATCCTCGATCCGCTCAAAGCGGTAGGCTCCGTCCCGGCGGAAAACAGGGATGGTTTGCCGTGCCGAGCGAACGGTCAGAGCGCCGGTTTCCCGAGGTGCGGAAAGCTTTTTGCGTCCGTCCGCACAAACGGGAATGCTGCTGACAAACAGTTCACAGCCTCCTCCGCGCGAGGGGAAGCAACGGACCGTAAGACGGCGGTTTTCGGTCTCAAAGGCAATCTGTCTGCGAATATCCGCAAGAAGCAGACGAAAGGCGCGCCCTGTCTCTTCGGTACGGTTATCTGTCAAATCCGGGGCAAAATCATAAGCGGTCATGTCTGCCGCAGTCAGCATGATCTTCAGTTCCCGATCGCTGATTCGGATCAGTTCCATTTGAATCTCTCCTTTCGGATTCTCTGTACTATCATTATAGCGGTTTTGAGCCGAAATGGAACCCCTAAAAATATGGTAATTTCCGATTTTGAAAAAGTCGACTTGACAAAGAAATGTGCGGATGGTATAATATATGGCAGATAAGCGGAAAGGCGGTCGGAAAATGGAAAAAATCGGAACAACACGGATTATTATGGTGCGGCACGGGGAAAGCCTTGGAAATGCGGAAGGCTTTTTTGCGGGACAGACCGATATTCCGCTGACCCCGCTCGGACATCGTCAGGCGGAACGGACCGCAGAGTATCTGCGCGACAGGAAAATCGATCGCATCTATTCCAGTGACCTGATCCGATCCATGCAGACTGCCGAGCCGACGGCGCAGGTGCATGGACTTGAAATTATCCAGGAAGTCGGACTGCGCGAAATTTTTGCGGGCAAATGGGAGCACCTGAGCTATGCGGAAATAGCCGAGCGTTACGCGAGCAGTCGGACGATCTGGAAGGAGCACATCGGATTGGCTCAGCCCGACGGAGGAGAATCGGTTGTTCATGTCGCAACGCGTATCCGCCAAACGGTTGAACGATTGGCGGCGGAAAACGCAGGCAGCTGTATCGCACTGTTTTCGCACGCCTTGCCGATCCGTTCCATGGGATGTTACTGGCAGGGGATTCCGATTTCGGAAATGGAGCGGCTTCCGTGGTCAACCAATGCCGCTGTTACCGAGGCAGAGTATGCCGCAGACGGTCAGGTAAGGCTGATTTGTTACGGCTACAACGCGCATCAGGCAGGCATTGAAACAGGATTCCCGAAGGGTGCGGTTTAAGACCTCGGGGCTTTGCCCCGAACCCTACAAGGGGCTTCTTGCAAGAAGCCCCTTGACCGCAAGAACCTTTCCCAAAAGGAAATATTGTTCCGCCGCTTTTGTGAGATAAATGCTGGGACGACAGTATATGTGGC
>CAKSUH010000108.1 GCA_934500855.1 uncultured Eubacteriales bacterium | reverse complement strand
TTGTCTGTCAGCGGAACGCGTTCCGGCATCTCGTCCTGATAAAAGCGGATGCCGGATTCTTTTTGTTTGTACCAAAGGTCGTATAATTCCGCGATGCGCGGGTCTTTGGCAAATTCCGTCATGATTGCGTCCACAAGGCGTTTGAGTTCCGGTTTTAGATAGCCGTACTGCTTTTTTCCTGTTGTTGTGGAGAGTTGCCGTGCCAGTTGCAACAGTAGGTTTTCGATTGTCTTATTTTCGTAAGTACCAGCGTTGATTCCTCCGATGATCTCCCGCATCCGCTCGCGACTTTCCTGCCGCAGAGTATTTCTTGCATTTGTATAGCTGTCGTAAATGTTGCACCAATCCTGCGCGAAGATGCTTTTGGCAAAAGACGACCGCAGCTTCTCGATGCCTTTTTCGGAAAGGTAGCCTTCCTTTTCGTCCTCACTCCAGATCATCAGATGCACATGGGGATGGTGCTTTTCATTATGAAATGCCGCATACCACCGGAGATTTCCTTGCGGGATATGAAACTGCTCTGCAATCTCCGAGCGCTCCGAACGGAGGAAATCCCGCCAGCGGGCGGCTGAATCAAAGCCAAGGCGTTCGGCATCCTCCCGCGACAGGGAGAGGATAACCGTCCAAAGGTTGCCTTGATACGAGTTTAGTTCTCTTGAGAGTTGCCGCAGGTTTATCTCTGCTCCTTCGTCCGAGAACAGCCCCTGACTGCGCGGGCGGGTGGCGATATAATCCGCATAAGTCTTTTCCTGCGGCAACTTCTCCACGCCCTCCCGTGTGGCGATATATGTTGCATACCCGCCCGCTTTCCGCTTTCTGCTCGGCTTCAGATACCGGAACTTCGTTATGAGCTTTGCCAATTGACCGCATCCTCCATTGAGAATGTCCCATTCAGACGTTTCACCTCTTTGACACATTCCCCGCGCAGACGCTCCAATGTCAGTTTGTCAATCTCCTGCGTTGCCGCAACGATGTTCATCAGCATCGCCATCTCAACCGACAGCTTGAACAGCATGGACGCGTGACGGTGGTCGCTTTCCGAAAGAATCCCCCTGATTTCTGAAAGGAACACGCTTGGCAGGAAGGAATCCTTTTGTTCTGTGGTCTTATAGGCAAGATAAAACCTGATTGCTTTTTCGATGTACTCCGACTGGCTTCTGCAATCGTCCTCCGCATACGCTGCTCTGACCTGCTCCATAATGTCCGGACGAATCCATAACGGGAACTTGACCTTCTCCTTAACGCCCCTCACGCCGGCATTCCTCCCTCTTTTCCCGCAACCCCGATGTGCGCACCGCAAAAGCACTTTTGAGGGCAATGCAACCCCATCGAAAAAACTGCAACCCCATCTTGCGTTTTCTCTCGAAACCTCGCATTTTCGCGTCCGCGCTCGGCTTTGCCGTGCGCTGTGATAAGAGCCGGAAATCTCTTGCGACTCCGGCTCTTTCTCCTGCTTCAGCACACCCGATTCCCACACCGAAGCACCGGTATGCCTCATCTCCACACAGCATCTTCCAACACCTCCCATTCTTCGTACTGTTCCACGGATTCCGTGTATGCAGACTCCGTTTCTTTTCTCACCTGCTCCCGCATCTCCGCACCGCCGTCACCGAGTAACCAATGAAACAGTCCCACCACGACGATGAGTGGGAGCAGGGCGAGGAATACGGCGATTCCGACGGTGTAGCCCACGGCTTTCCTGCCCTTCTTGTCACCAAGCAGAAGTAGCAAGGCTTTCTTCCCGACTGCCGCAAGGGTTGTCATTCTGCCGTCACCTCCAATCATCAAAAACCGGCTGCTTGTTTTTCACAAAGCAACCGGTTCGACTTTATTATATTTTTTTACATTCCCATATGCTGCGTATAGTCCGCTGCAATGTTTTCCTCCACATCGTCCTCGGTTGTATCTTCCGACAGAACCGCATCCTCGGCAATCGTTTCCAGTATTCCAATCCGCCTTCTCACAGATTCTGCAATGGCATCCGTTCTTGCTTCGTCAATGAATTCCCGCGTTCGGTCATCCCCAAGGATTCCCATAATCCGTTCCGGCATCTCAGACAGACGATCGAAATCAATCCATGAAAAATCGGATACCAAACGGATCTGCTCGGCATGGCTCTTTTTGAAAGGCTTGCACGGAATATCCGTTTTCCGCAGAATCTGCGATGTCCGCATATCATAGCCAAGGGAACTTCCGCTATCAAAGATCGGGGCAAAGCCCAACCATTTCAGCGTTTCCGCATTTCTTATCAGACCGAAGTTGTTCAGGTGCCGATCCTCATTTGCAATCAGGTAATCCAACACAAGCATTCGGTCCAAAGCCGGAACCGGATCCGGAGCGCCCAGCGCGTCACAGCAGTCCAGAAAGTGCCGGTAGACCGAGGTGCTGTTGCTCTTTTTCCGCGTCTGCATGATACGCCATGCGGAGACCAACTCCGTCTCGGAGGTCACAAAATCTTCGCAGACGCTATACGGCTCACCCTTGTCCCAAATCAGGGTATACGGCACGTGCGGAATGGAAAGGCAGTCCATCAGATCGGAGGCAATCACCTCGTTGAAAGGCTGCTGCCGCTCCAGATTGCTCCCACCCTTGATGAGACACCGTTTCCCGTTCAGAATCTTCCACCGTTTCCGCAGGCATCCGTCCGAGGTGTTATCCGGCGAGGAG
Source organism: uncultured Eubacteriales bacterium (assembly GCA_934500855.1). GTDB lineage: Bacteria > Bacillota > Clostridia > Oscillospirales > CAG-272 > UMGS1865. Next base: position 3,250 of record CAKSUH010000108.1, on the reverse strand, counting down.
AAGTCAAATCCGTCCTGCTTTTTCATTTGTCCGAACAGCACATCTCCGATGTCCTCGGAAAAATCGTTATCAAAGAAGTTGATATGATCCCAATCCAATTCCGAGTTCTGCGGTCGGATCCAGTATTGATCGGAGAGACTGAGACCGAAGCAGCGGACAAGCAACGCCTTCGTATTTGGCAGCTCCAACTGCTCCAACGCACCGCGAATTCCGGAACGGCTTGCCGGGATGGAGCGGTCCTCCCACCACGCATTCAGTGCCGCGCGGTCAGCAATCCCTTTTCGGAAGGATACACCGACCGGCAGATGCTCCGGCTCCATAACGTTTGCAATTTTCAGGATATATCCGGTCGTCTCATCCAGTTCCAACTCCGCAACTTCCACTCTGCGGTGCATTAAGGTACATTTCATCGGGTGCACTCCTTTCCGAAAATCGTTTTTTCCTGTATTGCTTTTAGTATACCACAAACCGTTTCCAAAGTCAAGGTTTATAATCCGCTTTTCTTGCATCTTTCCTCACCGCCCTCCCGCATCGCCGAACAGCTTTGCCTGAAAGTCTGGGGCTTGCACCTGTAAGAGATACCTTGCATTGCCGCAATGGTAGAGGCAAACGCCGCGCTCCGGGTGGTCGATCAGGGCGTATTCCGCAGGCGAGATGGACAGCGCATCGCAAAAGTCCCGTTGCTCCACATGACCGGGGTAGAACAGGAAACGGTTTGCGGGAATGGCAAAGAGCGGTTTCGTGTACTCCCGCACATCCGGGGCGAGGAAATCGTCGAGGTTCTGCGAGGCAAGCAGGACAGCCGAATTCTTTTTTCGCACCCGCTTCATGGCGTTGCGGATGTACTCGATGGTGGTCAGGTTGGAAAGAAATAAATATGCCTCGTCAATGGACGCGACTGTGTTGCCGTCGGTCAGCAGGCGGTGGTTCATGTAGCTCAGAATATTAAACAGCATTGCATCCCGCAGTTTGCGGTTGGTATCCATTAGCCCTTTTACGCCGAATGTCAAGAAACGGGAATCGGTCAGGTTGGTATGCCCGTTGAAAAATCGGCTTTCGTTCCCGACGCACATGGAATGCAGCCCCAGGCAAATTTCGCGAAGCAGTTCCCGTGTGAACAGCGGCACTTCCCCATCCTCTGCCTGTCGGTATTCTTCCTCGGCAAGGCTGTAGAGATCGGAAAGAATTGGGTAATCGGTCGGGCGAAGGTCGGAGAGATCTGCCGTGCGACCGATACCGAAATTCTCATACAGCTTGGTCAACAGAATGCCGATTGCATCCAACTGCGGGTCGGTGAAGTCTTTATATGCCCGGAAGAAGTCCCGCAGGAAACTGATATGCTGGTCCAACACCGCGCGTTCGCGGAAAGCATCGGGGCAGTCTGCGTCCTCTTTGGAGATTGCACCCGCCCAACGCTTCGGCTCTAACGGGTTGATGCGGTAAGTCCCTTCCATGAGATCGAGGTAGCACCCGCCCATTGCCTCGGTCAGGTCGGCATATTCGGATTCCGCGTCCAGGCAGATGACCGATTTGCCTTGCATCCGGAGATTGGTCAGGAGCAGTTTCAGAAGATAGCTTTTCCCCTGACCGGAATTGCCGAGAATCAGGACATTTCCGTTACTCCGCTCTCCGGTGCGGCTGTCGGTGTCGGCGAGGATGTTTGTGCCGAAGCGGTCGCGCCCGATGTAAAAGCCGTGCGGGTCGGTTCGCCCACTGTAGGAGAACGGATACAGATTCGCCACGGCGCTTGCGGGGAGGACACGCTCATATTCGCTCCCGAAGTGATTCTTCCCGCCCGGCAGGCAGGACTGAAATCCCTCCTTTTGACGGAGGAACAGCCGGTCTGCCGTGATGCGGTTGCGGGTCAACTCGGTCTGCACCTCGGTTTGCAACAGGTTCAATGATTCCTGCGTATCGGCAGCAAGTTCGAGAAAAACCGCGCAATGCAGCAGCGGTTCGCGCTCGCGGCGTAAATCCTCCAACAGGCGTTCAATGTCCGTGAGGTTGCCGACGCCCGTTGCCGCCTCCTGCAAATTCTCCGAGCCGGACAGCATCCGGTTCTTGCGGGTGGCATTCAGCAAAATCTGCCGCTGTTCCGCTCCGTCCACGATTCGGGTATACACATGGAGCGTCACCCCTGCCCGATCTCCGATGTGCGACAGGAGCGCCTGTTCCTCGGTCACGGGTGGGTATTCGCGGATTGCCCACACACAACGCCAACTGTTGCCGCAGACGAAGCTGTCGGGGTAAAACCGAATAACGGACGGGGCGATGCGGTCGAAAAAGGATTTGAGGTAGCCGGATGTCAGGCGTTCCCGCTCCGGCAGTTCCTTCCGCTTCATCCGACCACCTCCCCGTCCGGCAGAAACCACTTGCGGGCGGCATTTTCGCCCTCGGTTGTTTCAATCTCCCCTTCCGGCAGATTCCAACCGAAGTAGCGCGTGAGAATCCGTTTGTAGCCCGCAATTTCCGCACGCTTGCACCGGAAGCCCTGCTCGGTAATCTGCTTTTCGATTCGCCGTAGCATTGCGGTGCTGTCATGCTCGCGCCCGGTCAGGTGGAACGCAAACAGAAATTCCCGCGACGAGGACAGCCCGCTTCGGATGCCGTCCAAATAGACCTTTTCGGCGCGCAGCAGTTCCCGCACCTTCGGGTTATCTTCCTCCGCAATCCGCTTTTCAAGAAACCGCAGGTTTGCATCAAAACTCTCTTGCGCGTCCACGCAAAGAATTTCACACTCCGGCAGGACAGACAATAGTCCCGTCAGGTTCGCAATCTTCTCCCCGATGTGTTCCGGTGACAGGACCGACAGATTGCTCGCCTGCACAAGAAACCAAACCACCTCATCGCCGTTTTCCGTCACGATTCCGTTCTCCCCGAACCGGTTCAGCCCGATGAGGTCTTGCGTGCGACATTGTTTTTTCGCCATTTACTTCTCCCTCCATTCGTAATATTGTTGCTCCGACCAAAAATACCGGACGGCGCAGGACAGGAAGTCCAGTACCGACTGCTCCTCCGGTCGGACGGACAGAAATGCTCCCAGAGCGACCATCGCCGCAGGAAAGTACCACCCGAACTTCACCGCAAACAGCGCCGCGCCCGGTGCGCACAGTCCGAGGATGATCAGATCCCGCACCGACCACAGCCACAGCTTCGGCTTCAGTCGCATATTTTGCGGGTACAGATACTGTTTCTTCATGTCATTCCACCCATTGCAAAGCCGTGTCCGTATTCTTCCAAGCGTTCGGAA
>CAKSUH010000107.1 GCA_934500855.1 uncultured Eubacteriales bacterium | reverse complement strand
ACATCATACAAAAGCTCCGACCGATTTCATCGGTCGGAGCTTTTTCTACATTTGTTTTCGCATTTTCTCCAGAGCCGCTTTTTCAAGTCTGGAAACCTGCGCCTGAGAGATCCCGATTTCACCTGCGATTTCCATCTGCGTCTTGTTGCGCCAAAAACGGAGTTGGATAATGTTCCGTTCGCGGGGGGTCAGGCGCTTCATTGCATCGCGCAGAACAATGTTTTCAAGCCACATGGCGTCGCCGTCCGAGGAATCCGAAAGCTGGTCCATCAGATACAGCGCGTCGCCGCCATCGTTGTAGACGGGCTCGTAAAGCGAAATCGGCTCGACAATCGCTTCCATTGCGTTCAGGACAGCTTCCTTTTTCTCTCCGAGCCGTGCGGCAATCTCATCCACCGTCGGTTCTCCCTCTTTGACTGCAATCAACTCCTCGCGTGCCTGTAAAGCACGATAGGCAAGATCGCGGGTGGAGCGGCTGATGCGAATGGCGTTGTTGTCGCGCAGATACCGTCTGATTTCGCCGATAATCATCGGAACAGCATAAGTCGAGAACTTGACTTCCATATCTGGATTGAAATTGTCGACCGCCTTGACCAATCCGATACAACCGACCTGAAAGAGATCGTCCGGACTTTCCCGTCTGCCCGAAAAACGCTGAACGATGGAAAGAACCAGACGCAGATTTCCCGAAATCAACTCCGAGCGCGCCTGCTCGTCTCCCGAACGGACGCGGAGCAAAAGCGCGTGTTTTTCCTCGTCGGTCAGAACTCTGAGATGCGAGGTGTTGACCCCGCAGATTTCAACCCGATTCCGTTGCATGATCTTCCTCGCTTGTGTGAGATACCAAGAGTATTGACGGTCGGGCGGCGCGATTATGCAGGAAAAAAGAGCCAATCGCGTAACAAAAAGAAAGATTTTTGGTCAAACCTCTTGACACATTCCGAAAAGCATGGTATAATATTTGTAATATCGGGACACACCGGAGCTGTTGCGGCTGTTCTTTGTCCCAGTGACAAAAAACTTTTGAATTGTGAGGTAAAAAATGAAACACACGAATCATTTCAAAAAAGGGTTTACCGCGGTTGAACTTTTCTTTGTCATTGTGGTGATTGTTGCGCTTGCAGCGTTCCTGATTCCTCATTTCATGTCTCTGAAGGCGGAAAAGAACGAAACCGCAGCCATGCAGGATGCCGCAAACATTCTGAGCAGCGACCTGATTCATGCGGGCGGCGCGCTGTCCAAAATGGATGATCTGATTGTGAAGGAAGGCGAAGAAGGCAAGCAGTACTATGTTTCCGATATGTACACCTTCAAAGAAGGAGACAAGCTTGCGGAGCATTCCTACTCGACCGAGGATAATGTAACCTTTACCAAGGTCGGCGAAGGCAAGGTCGGCGAGGTTTACTATGTGCTTAAACCTTTCAACGGAACCTATGACGCCGAATCCGATTCGTACACCGTGCGTGTTGAGAAGTCCGGAAAGACCTACACCTGCGTGCTGGAAAAGAACGAATGGACCGTTAAAGCAAAATAAACGAACAGACCGAAGCACTCGGCGCCGTAAGGGTGTCGGGTGCTTTTCTTTTGGAGGTGCGGAAATGTTGGAAGCAATGCGGATCTCGCTGAACGATCCCGATTTGTTTGCGGTCACAGCCGTTCTTGCGGGGGTACTCGGTATTTGCGTCGGAAGTTTTCTCAATGTGGTCATTTACCGCCTGCCGCGGGGGATAAGCCTTGCCATGCCCCCCTCGCACTGCCCGAATTGTCAACGCAGACTGCGTTGGTTTGAAAATATTCCGATTCTGTCCTACCTGTTTTTGCGGGGGAGATGCAGGACTTGCCGTGCGCGCATTTCGCCGCGGTATGCCGTGGTCGAAGCAGCAAACGGCGCGCTGTGGGTGGCGGCAGTGTTCGTGTGGCGGAGCAATATCCTCATGGCTCTTGTTGCGGCGTTTGCGGTGTCGGTCTGTCTGTGCGTCTGCTTCATTGATTGGGAGCAGGGGCTGATTCCGGATCGATTCCAGATCATGCTTGCGTTTCTCGCGCTTCCCGCAACACTTTTGGATGACTATGACGGTTGGTTTTCGCATCTCATCGGCGCGGTCGCAGGCGGTGCGGTGCTTGCTCTGGTCGGATTTCTGGTATCGAAACGAATCGGTCGGGAAGCGCTCGGTTGGGGGGATGTGAAATTCGTCACGGTCTGCGGAGCGCTTCTCGGCTGGAAGCGGCTTTTGCTGATGCTGTTCATTGCCTCGGTCGGCGGATGTCTTATGACCCTGTTTCGGAAACGAGGGGAGAAGCTGAAAACGGTTCCGTTCGGTCCGTTTCTGACCCTTGGGTTTACGGTTGCGCTGTTCGCGGGAGAATGGATCATCCGCGCCTATCTGTCGCTTTTTGCAAGATGAAGGCAAAAGCGAAAGAAAATGATCGCAACCCCTTGACAAAAAGGGCGTTTTGTGGTACAATAAAGAAAAAGATGAAAAGGGTTATACCGATTGTGGCGGGGCAGACGGTCGTCGGAAGCGGGGAACCCGGGCGGAGCATGGTATCCGCTTCTTTTCCACACACATCCTGCCCCCGATCGGGCAGGTTTTTTACCCGTGGGGAAAGGAGAACATAGCATGACGATTCGCACCGATCGATTTGACAATCCCGCGATCCGTTCCGTGCTGAAGCTGTTTGCCAAAGGCAACGGTCTTGTCCCTGTTTTTTCCGATTCCTATTTGATTTGTCCGGCCTTCTGTGATGTGCATGTTCACATGAGAGAGCCGGGCTTTTCTTATAAGGAAACCATCGGAAGCGGGAGCCGCGCGGGCGCGCGGGGCGGGTATACCGCATTGTGCGCGATGCCGAATCTTGATCCCGTACCGGACACGCCCGAAACGCTCGCGGTTGAAGAGGAGAAGATCCGCCGCGACGCTGTGATACGGGTTCTGCCCTACGGAGCGATTACGATGGGCGAGGAGGGAAAACGGCTTTCGGATATGGAAGGCATGGCATCGCGCGTCTGCGCATTTTCGGATGACGGGCGCGGGGTGCAGGATACGGGACTGATGCGGGAAGCCATGTTGCGGGCGCGGGCGCTCGGCAAAATCATTGCGGCGCACTGTGAGGACAAGTCCCTGCTTAACGGCGGATACATCCATGACGGCGACTATGCACGGGCGCACGGGCACCGCGGGATTTCTTCCGCAAGCGAATACAAACAGGTGGAACGCGACCTGCTTCTGGCAGAGGAGACGGGCGTTGCCTATCATGTCTGCCATGTTTCGACCAAGGAAAGCGTGGAACTGATCCGACAGGCGAAACGGTCGGGCGTGAATGTGACCTGCGAGACAGCGCCGCACTATCTGGTGCTGACCGACCGCGATCTGGAAGAGGACGGGCGTTTTAAGATGAACCCGCCCTTGCGGAGCGAAGCGGATCGGGATGCGCTTTTGGAGGGGCTTGCAGACGGCACGGTGGATATGATCGCCACCGATCACGCCCCCCACAGCGCCGAGGAAAAGGCGCGGGGCCTGCAGAGCAGTCTGTTCGGCATTCCGGGATTGGAAACGGCTTTTGCGGTTCTGTATACGAAGTTGGTTTTGAGCGGAGTGTTGACGCTCGGGAAGCTGACGGAACTGCTTGGGTCCAATCCGAGGAATCGGTTCGGGATTCCGACCTGCGGAGAAGATTATGCCGTGTTTGAGTTGGCAACGCCTTACACGGTCGATCCCACGCGCTTTGCGTCGATGGGAAAAAGTACACCGTTTGCGGGTTGGACGGTGAGAGGAAAATGCGTGGCAACGGTCATGGGAGGAAACACGGGATGGCAAGAGTTTATGACGGAAAACTGATTCTGGAGGATGGGAGCGAGTATTTCGGTTACCGCTTCGGCGCGGACGGAGACCGCATTTGCGAGGTGGTGTTCAACACCTCGATGGTCGGGTATCAGGAGATTGTCTCCGACCCGTCCTACACCGATCAGGCGGTGGTGATGACCTACCCGCTGATCGGAAACTACGGGGTCAACAAAGAGGACAACGAAACGCGAAATCCGAGCGTCAGCGCACTTCTGGTGGGAGAATACAACGGGGAACCGTCCAATTTTCGGAGCACGCGGACCTTGGGTGATTGGATGCGATCCTGCGGCGTTGCGGGATTGGAAGGTCTGGACACCCGCCGCCTGACGGGAAGCATCCGTGACAGGGGAAGCCGTCTCGGGCTTTTGACCTCTGCCGACACGCCGACCGATGAGGGGGTACGCAGAATCGCTTCCTATTCCGTTCCGCATGATGCGGTTGCGCGAGTGTCAACGAAAAAGGTTCGCTTTTCTCCTGCTGTCGGAAAAACGGTCTGCCGTGTGGCGGCAATTGATTGCGGAATGAAGGAGAACATTGTTCGGTCGCTCAACCGCCGCGGATGCGATGTAACGGTGTTCCCGTTCGATACGCCCGCAGAGGAGATCGAGCGGATGAACCCGGACGGACTCTTTCTTTCCAACGGTCCCGGGGATCCGCAGGATGTCACACCGGTTATCGGTTTGGTGCGCCAACTGCGCGGGAAACTGCCGATTTTCGGAATCTGTCTCGGTCACCAGATGATTGCGCTTGCTTACGGCGCCGAGACCTACAAGCTGAAATTCGGTCATCGCGGCGGAAACCATCCGGTCAAGAATCTTCTGAACGGGCGGGTGGAAATCACCTCGCAGAACCACAGCTACGCGGTGCGGGAATCCTCCGTTGCGGGGACGGGACTGGAGGTTACGCACATCAATCTGCTGGACGGAAGCGTGGAAGGCTTGCGGTGCGAACGGGACTGCGTGTTCTCGGTCCAGTACCACCCCGAAAGCGCTCCCGGACCCGAGGACAGCGGGTATCTGTTCGATCTGTTTACGGAAAACATGAAACGCTTTGGAGGGAACCGAAATGCCTAAAAGACAGGATCTGAAAAAAGTGATGGTCATCGGAAGCGGACCGATTGTCATCGGACAGGCGGCGGAGTTTGACTACGCGGGAACGCAGGCGTGTCTGGCTCTGCGCGAGGAAGGCTATGAGGTTGTGCTTTGCAACTCCAATCCCGCCACCATCATGACCGATACCAGCATTGCGGACAAGGTCTATATGGAGCCTCTGACGCTGGAATATGTAGCAAAAATTATCCGCTACGAGCGCCCGGACGCAATCATTCCGGGGCTTGGCGGACAGACAGGACTGAATCTTGCAATTCAGTTGGAGAAGAAAGGGGTTCTGCGGGAATGCGGGACCGAGTTGCTCGGAACCAAATGCGACAGCATTGAACGCGCTGAGGACCGCGAGTTGTTCAAAAAGCTCTGCGAAGAGATCGGCGAACCGGTTTGTCCCTCCGAGATCGCGAAAAGCATGGAAGAAGGGCTTGCGGCGGCGGAGCGCATCGGTTACCCCGTGGTCCTGCGCCCTGCGTTCACGCTCGGCGGAACGGGCGGCGGATTTGCCGCAAACGAGGAGGAATTTCGTCTCCTGATGGCGGGCGCGCTGGAGTTGTCGCCCGTGCATGAGGTGCTGGTGGAAAAGAGCGTCAAAGGCTACAAGGAAATCGAATACGAAGTCATGCGCGACGCAAACGACACCGCGATTGTGGTCTGTAATATGGAGAATCTCGATCCCGTCGGGGTTCACACGGGAGACTCTGTGGTTGTTTGCCCCAGCCAGACCCTGACAAACCGCGAATACCAGATGCTCCGCAACAGCGCGCTGAAGCTGATCCGAAGCCTTGAAATCGAGGGGGGCTGTAATGTACAGTTCGCGCTGGACCCCGATTCCTTCCAATACTATGTCATTGAGGTTAATCCGCGCGTGTCACGGTCCTCGGCTCTGGCAAGCAAGGCGAGCGGCTTCCCGATTGCGCGGGTTTCGGCAAAGATTGCGGTGGGAATGCGGCTGGACGAGATCATGCTGCCCAACAC
>CAKSUH010000106.1 GCA_934500855.1 uncultured Eubacteriales bacterium | reverse complement strand
GCGTTCACGAAAGCGTGAACGCTTTTTTGTCAGCCTCTTGTCAGACCGAGTTTCTTCATCACGGTCTCGCAGGCGCCGTCCAGATAGTTGTTCTCCATCAGTTCGATCATGCCGCGGTCCACAAGCGCCGAGAGCTTGGCGTCGAGCGGAATCCTGCCCAGAAGGTCATAGCCGAATTTTTCGGCAACCTCCTCGATATGGCTTTCGCCAAAGACCCGGATCTCCTTCCCGCAGTCTGGGCATTTGACATAGGACATATTCTCCACCAGACCGAGCACGGGAATGTTCATCATGGTTGCCATGTTGGCGGCTTTGCTGACGATCATCGACACCAGATCCTGCGGACTGGAGACGATGATGATGCCGTCCAGCGGCATGGACTGGAACACCGTCAGCGGCACATCGCCGGTTCCGGGAGGGCAGTCGACCAACAGGATGTCCTCGTTCCAGATGGTGTCCTTCCAGAACTGCTGGACCACACCCGAAATCATGGCGCCGCGCCAGATGACGGGGCGCGTTTCGTCCTCGCCGAGGAGCAGGTTGACCGAGATCATATCGATTCCCGTTGTGGTTGCGGGGGGAATCATGCCGTTGTCGTCACCGTAAATCTGCACATTGTGAACACCGAATGCTTTCGGGATGGACGGACCCGTAATATCCGCGTCCATGATGCCGACGCGGAAGCCTTCACGGCGGAGCAAAACCGCAAGCATGGAGGTTACAAGAGACTTTCCGACGCCGCCTTTTCCGCTTACAACCCCGATGATGTGTTTGACCTCGCTTGCGGGGTTCGCGGGGATCAGCAGGCTTTCCTGTTCGCCCTTGTTCCGCGAAGCGCAGTCTGCGGAACAGCTTTCACAGTTGTGCGTACATTCTTCTGACATTTTTCAACCTTCCTTTGAGCATATTGTATTCGGCTTCTATTATATACCAATCCGACGGAAAAAGCAAGAGATAAGGCGAAAAAAGGTTTGAATTGTCATCGGAAAGTCACTTTTCTGCGGTATATTGGAAAAAAGACCGAAAACCGAGCGGCGGCTCTTGCAAAATGCGCCCGTATCTGCTATAATAAGGAAAAGAAAAGGTAGGGAGGCGATACGGATGCGCAGGATTCGTTTTGCGGCGCTTGCGGGCGCGTTGCTGTTGCTTGTTGCGGCAGTCGTGTACGGTTCGGTTCCGCGCACATCGGACCTGCCCGAGGTTGTGGTGCTGGATGTCGGGGAGGGGAGCGCCGCGCTGATCCGGACCGAGGCGGGGAACATTCTGGTTGATGCGGGACCCGAGAGCCGGCAGGAAGTGCTGTGCGAGCACCTGCGGCAAATGGGGGTTCGGGCGTTTGCCATGATGGTCCTCACGCATCCCGATGAGGACCATATCGGCGGAGCGGATGCGGTTCTCCGCGCGTTTTCGGTGCGGGAGATCAGAACCAACGGTGCGGCGGAGGCGAACGATTCCTACGATACACTGGTCCGCACGGCAGATGCGAAAGCGGTTCCGATCCGTCCTGCGGCGGCAGGGGAATGCCTGACGGTCGGAGAGGCGGTCCTGACCGTGCTGTCTCCGTCCGATGAAGAAGCGGAACCCGACAACGAGGGCGGTTTGGTTCTGATGCTGGCGCTTGGCGGCAAACGGATTCTGTTTATGGGTGATGCGGGACGGAAAACCGAAAAGAAGCTGCTGCAACGGGTCGGCGCCGACGCTTTGCGGGCGGATGTGCTGATTGCGGGACACCATGGATCGGACAGCGCTGGCAGTGCGGAATTTCTTGCGGCGGTTTCTCCGAAAGAGATTGTTGTCTCCTGCGGCGCGGGAAACGAGTATGGGCATCCGGACGGGCGAGCGCTTGAGCGGATGCGTGCCGTCTGCAATACGGTCCGCAGAACCGATCTCGAAGGCGATGTCCGAATTGCCGGATAGGCGGATTGTTCGGGAGAGTTCCCGGGTGCGGATCGGATAAAAAGGAAACCATGCGGTTTTAAGGAGGAGAATATGGTTGTTTTGGTAACCGGCGGGACGAGAGGAATCGGCAAGGCGTGCGTGCGCGCGTTTTGCGAAAGAGGCGAGAAGGTCCGTTTCTTTTACCGTTCTGCGGACCGCGAAACCGTGGAAGCGCTTGAGCGCGAGACGGGGGCGGTCGGAATGAGGGTTGATGTCTCGGACCGCGCGGCAGTGCGGGAGGGAATCGACCGCATCATCGGGGAAGAAGGGCGGCTGGATGTGCTGGTCAATAATGCGGGCATGGCGCAGATCGGTCTGTTTACCGACCTGACCGAAGAGGACTATGTTGCCCTGCGCGGAACCAACCTTGACGGAGCGGTCTTTTGCGCCCAACGCGCCGCAGAGCAGATGGTCCGACAGCACAGCGGATATATTGTCAACATCGGCTCCATGTGGGGAAAAACGGGTGCGTCCTGCGAGGTCGCATACTCCGCAACCAAAGCGGGCATCCGCGGGCTGACCATGGCTTTGGCAAAGGAACTCGGTCCGTCCGGCGTGATCGTCAACTGCGTGGAACCGGGGGTCATCGACACCGACATGAACCGTTCGCTGGATGCCGCAACGAGGGCGGAACTGTGCGACGGGACCCCGCTGTGCAGGCTCGGAAAGCCCGAGGAGGTTGCGGCGGCGGTGCTCTTCTTTGCCTCGGAAGCCGCAGGTTTTATTACGGGACAGATTCTCGGCGTGGACGGGGGTTTTGCGGTATGAAGCCCCGTCCACGCCGTCGGGCTGTGACGGTCCTTGCGGTGACTCTGATTTTGCTCGGCGTTGCGGCGGGACTGCTGATCCTGCGCGGCGACTGGCGCTATCGCGTTGGCTATGTGCTGACGCCTGCGGCGATTCCGGACCTGCGGGAGGTCACGCCGACGGGGAAAATGACGGAGTATGACGATGCGGCGTTGCGTGCGGACGGCAGAGTGACCTTTTCCGATACGCTGATGCTGGTCAACCGCGAGCATCCGTCGGATCCGTCAGACCCACCCGAACTGACCGAAGCGGACGGTTGGAGCATGACCGCCGATACCCGCACGGCGTTTGAAGCACTTCGGGCACGCGTTGAGGCGGAAACGGGGGAGCGACTGCTGATTCTGAGCGCGTATCGGACCGCCGCGGAGCAACGCGAGGAACTGAATGCGAACGGCGAAACGGTTGCGGCGCAGCCCGGGGAGAGTGAGCACGGGATCGGTCTTGCGCTGGATGTCTGCGTTCGCGGGTACGGCGGAAAAGCCTTTCTGAAATCGCGTGCGGGGCGGCTGGTCAACCGAACCTGCGCCGAGGAAGGTTTTGTGATCCGTTATCCGATCGGGAAAGCCGGGGTGACGGGTTTCGGCTACGAGCCGTGGCATCTGCGGTATGTCGGAGCGCCGCACGCACGGGTGATGGAACGGTCGCGCCTGACGCTTGAGGAATACCTCGGTCTGTTCCGTTACGGACAGTGGTACGAAACCGATGGGTATCTGGTTCTGCGCACGGCAGAGGAAACGGTCACACTTCCGGACGGATTTGCCTCCTGTACCGTTTCCCGTGACGGCATGGGCGGTCGCATTTTCACGGTTGCGCTGAACGGAACCGATTGAATCGGCAAAAAGCGGAGCACTCTGTTCTTTCGGGGCGTTCCGCTTTTGCTTTGCCCAGCGCACCCGCACGCAGGGGAGCTCTTATATGATATGCTGAAGATCGGGGCGGGATTCCTTCGGCAGACGCATCCGATGCGTGCTCCGCAGTTGTTCAGCTGCCATGCGGGCGGCGCGGCGACCGCAGTCGGCGGCAATCGGAAGTCCGCCGGGTGAGCGGAGCCATTGCGTGGCGAGGAAGCAGTTCCGCACGGCTGGAATGCGTGGGGAGACCGTCCGAAGCGAGGCGGACGGCGTGAAGGCGTTGGAGAGGAACGCGCCGCAGTGCGCGTCGAAATAGCGGTGGTAGGTGGCAGGGGTCCAGCAGTCGACCGCTTCAAACCCTTTGGCAAGCGAGGGCATTGCGTCCAGAATTGCCGCTCCCATCCGCGCGCAGATTTCCTCCTTGCGGCGGCGGTATGCGGTTCTGTTGCCCGAAAGCGCGATCCAGTCGGTGCTTTCCTGCTCGGTCTGAAAGACCAGCGTCTGAAGCAGGACTTTCCCTTCGGGTGCAAAGGACGGCTCCCGGGAGTACTCTTTGACGGGCAGGCGTTCGCCGCCGCGCGAAGAGAAGCGGGGGGAATCGATCACACGCGTTCCGAACGGCTCGGTCAAGGCGTCGCGGTCGCAAAGGAACGCCGCGTGAAGCGCAGAGAAAACCGGTGTCTGCGGGTTGTTCAATCGCCGCGTCAAGGCGGGCGGCATCGTCTCGCGGGGCAAAAGCCGACCGAAGGTCACAAACGGGTCGCAGGCACAGATCACGCAGTCTGCGGCGATCCGTTCGCCGTTTTCGGTCACGATTCCGCAGACCGCATCGCCGTCGGTCAGGATGCGGGAAACCCCGACCCCCGTGTGCAGAACTCCGCCGAGCGCGGTGAAGCGGTGACCGACGCGTTCCGCCGCCGCAAACGAGCCGCCGTCCGGGATCGAACCGTTTCCGCTGACATAGGCGGCATACGCGCAAAGCAGGGCGACTGCGGAGAATTCCCCTCCGATATAGTCGGTCAGAAGCAGACGGAGCAACGGATGATGAAAGTACCCCGCAAGATGGTAAAGGTTCATGGACCGATAGCGGAGCAGATCGGGAACGCGTGCGACGATTGCGGATTTTTCGCGCAAGGTCCCGCTCCCCGCAAAGGGAATCAGGGCGCGCACGGTTGCAATCAGACGGTCGGTTTCCGCGCTGTCCTGCGGAGAGAGACGAAGCATCCGTTCGCGGGTTCTCTCAAGGTCGGCATAAAGCCCGATGCGCTCTCCGTTCCGCTCGCTTTCGTAAAGGCAGTCGTTCCGATGGAACGAAGTGAGATCGTCCAACAGCCCCATGTCACGCCAGGTGTCGTAGGACGCGTTCCCGGGCAGTGTGCCGCAGAGCCAGTGAATGCAGTTGTCGATCTTGCACCCTTTGCGCTCCCAGCCTGTGAGGTTGCCGCCGATGTGCGGATTCTTTTCAAAAAGTTCGCAGTCCAGACCGTATTTCCGACCGTAAATTCCGGCGGCAAGCCCCGCAACGCCGCCCCCGATGATAACCGTTTTCATTGCATCACTCCTTTTTCCGTAGTATGGAGCGAAAATGCGCCGTTTATGCGAGATGCCGCATCCCGTATTGAAATCATGAATAGAATGTAAAAAGCGGAAAATCTTTATACAATCACTTGACAGCGTTAGAAAATCGTGATATTATAATATCATCGGGCGACAGCGTGTGTATTTCTGTCGCGAATTTGGCTATCCTATTCAAAACGGAGGAAACAAGGATGACATTTCACGATCAGACTCCGGAGCAGGTCCTGAAGGCGCTCGGAAGCGATGCAAAAACAGGACTGACGGAGGAGGAAGCCGCCAAGCGGCTTGCCGAACACGGACCCAACCGCCTGCGCGGAAAGAAAAAGAAACCGATGTTTGTACGGTTTCTGGAACAGTTCAAGGATGTGATGATTCTTTGCCTGATTGCGGCGGCGATCGTTTCGTTCGTCATCGCGCTGAGAGGGGACGACGCAAAGGAATTTCTGGAGCCTGCGCTGATTCTCGTTATCGTCATTCTGAACGCGGTCATCGGTGTGGCGCAGGAAAGCCGCGCCGAGAAAGAGCTGGATGCCCTGCAAAATTTATCCGCCCCGCACACAAGGGTCATCCGCGGCGGCGTGGAGAAAGTCATTGACGCGGCGGATGTGGTCCCCGGGGACATCATCCGGCTGGAGGCGGGAGACAGCGTGCCTGCAGACGCGAGACTGCTCCGCTCGGTCAGCCTGAAAAGCGAGGAATCCGCTCTGACGGGCGAATCGGTCCCGTCGGAAAAGAATGCGAACGAAGCGGTTGCGGCGGACGCACCGCTCGGC
>CAKSUH010000105.1 GCA_934500855.1 uncultured Eubacteriales bacterium | reverse complement strand
TCTCTCCTGCAAGATAGGAGGCGGTTGTGGATGCGTCAATGAAAATTGTTCGACTGTCGCCGATCAGGCTTGCGGCGGCATGACTGATCTGCATTTTCTGATGCGTTTTTGTGGAGGATCGGAACGCCACGGGCGTGTCGATCCGTTCGTCCCGCAGGATCACGCCTCCGTGACTCCGTATGACATAGCCTGCCGCTTCCAGTCCGGCAAGGTCGCGCCGAATGGTTGGTTGACTGGCGTAAAGCGCGGCGCTGAGATCCTGCACACCGGCGTATTTGTTCTTTTTCAGAATGGCAAGTATTTCATCCTGTCTTTCGGTTTTGCGCATTTTACAGCTTCCTCCTGCTTGGAAATGTGATCGAATGTGATCGTTTCTCAATATCAGCGCCGATAATTGACACATCCCGATCATTCTGTTATAATTATAGCAGGTGAGATTCCGCTTGTCAAGAAAATTTTGCGGAAAACGGAGAGAGAAAGATGACGAAACTGATTGCTTTTGATCTGGACGGAACGCTGACGCAGCATAAAACGCCGCTGACGGAAGAAAACAGGCGGGTTCTTGACCGTTTGGGAATGCGGTATCGGCTGTTGATGGTTGGGGCAGGGCAGTGCGGGCGGATCTTTTCGCAGATGCGGGAATACCCGATTGACATCATCGGCAACTACGGAATGCAGTACAGTCGGTACGACGCCGCAACGGGAAAAAGCATTCTGCTTCGGAACGATCGCGTACCGTGTGACCGCGCGTCGGTCACGGAGCGGATCACGCAACTGCGGCGCAGGTTCGGCTACACGGATTATATAGGCGACGGCGTGGAATTCCACCCGTCCGGATGCGTGACATTCCCGCTTTGCGGCACGGGGGCGGCGCAGGAAGACAAGCTGAATTTTGACCCCGACCGTTCCCGTCGGCGGGCGATTTTCGGGGAGGTCTGCCGTCTTTTCCCGGAGTTCAATGTGTTCATCGGCGGCTCTTCCTCATTTGATATGGCGCCGATTCCGTATGACAAATACAACGCGCTGGATCGCTACTGCCGCGAGAACGGCTATGCGCACAGCGAAGTGGTTTTTGTCGGGGACGACTACCGCGAGGGCGGAAACGATGCCCCAGTCTATCGGTCGGATTTCGGCTTTGTCTGTGTGGATGACTATCAGCGGTTGGGGGATTTCGTTGCTCCGCTGTTGGATGCGCCTGCCGCGACGGTCGTTTTGGATAAAATGATCGGAAGCGATCACGAAAACCGGAAGGATGAGCGAAAACAGTTGTGATGTCGATCATTTATCAATCTTTGCGCCGATGATTGACAGGGAAAGCGAAATGTGGTATAATGACCATAGAAAGAGCAAAAATGATCGGTTGCTTTGTGCAAATAGCAATTTGACATTTCCGAAAAGGTTTACAAAATCATGCTTGACAGGAGGGCTCGGGTCATGTACAATGCTTTGACAGACAGACAGACAGACAGACAGACAGACAGACAGACAGACAGACAGACAGACCTGTTTGCGCTCTGTAGCGAGCGCTTTTTCGGCACGGAACATCAAAGGCAGGGGACTGCCGCAAGCCATGGCAAAGGACAAATGGCTTGCGGCGGTTCTCTGCCTTTTGTGATGGGCGTTTCCTCTGCGGGAGCGAGGGAGCAAAGCCGTTCGGAAGGAGGTTGAGAGAAGCTGATACCGTTTTGTCGCGAACCCTGAAAAAATTTGATCTTGGAGGAAATGAAACTTATGAAAAACCGAATTTTTAGTTTTCTGCTTACCCTGACTCTGATTCTGACCGTGATTCCCATGGCGGTTTCCGCCGCCAACGATGAAGCGAAGATCGGAAGCGTTCTGTATGCGACCCTCGGAGAGGCGATTACCGCCGCAAATGACGGCGACACCGTGGAGGTGTTGAAGAATTGCAACTTCGCGGGGATGACAATTTCCAAGAATATCACCGTAAAAGGTGCGGACGGGTTGGCGGAAAAGCCGCTGATTACTTTGACCGGCTCAATCGTCCCCGGAAAGGATGCGTTACTGACATTTGATGGATTGAAGTTTTACGCGAAGGGCTTAAAAGACTTTTCTTTCGCTACGACATCCACGGGTTCTGTGCTGACCCTGAAGAACTGTGATGTAGAGTGCAGCGGTCACTATTGCGTAGATATCGATGCACATGGAATCACGCTGAATGTGGAAGGCGGGAATTATTCTTCCGACTACAGCGTTATCAATTTTAACGATAAGATGCCGCAAACGGATAAGCGGATCATTGTCAATGTGACGGGTGCAACGATGACCGAGACTGCTCATGTGAACAATCAATATGCGGTTATCAGTAACAACAACGGAAAATCCAATGTGGAGATTCATATTACCGATTCTGTTTTGAACGCAACAGCTCCGCAGGATGCCGCGAGCGGTTCCTGCATCAAAATCGGGGGTAACCCGGGAGATAAAAATGTTGCGACTAATAATGTGCTGACCGTAAAGAACAGCACGCTGAACAGCAACGCGCAGTACGGTATCTATGTGGAGAGAACGGCAAAAACCGATATCACCATCGAGGACAGCACGCTGAATCTGAACAGCTCCAAGGCCGGCGGTGCATGCGTCAAAGCCGGCGGCGGAAACGGGACGGTAGAAAACCTGACCCTGACGGTGAAGGGAACCCTTACACAGCTCAACAGCAAATCCCAGCATTGCGTGTACTATCAGGGAACGCAGAATTCCGCTATCCGTCTGGAGGGCGGCAAACTGACGGTTGAGGAAGCGGGTCAGGCGCCCGCACGGGCGGTATCGACCGATGGTACACCCGAAAATGCCCGCGCAAAGGTGACGGTCAGCGGCGCGGAGATCAATACCTCCAAGCTGGCACTGGATCTGGACACGAATACCGATTTCAGCATCACCGCAGGCAAGCTGAACGAAGAAAAATCCACGCTTTCGTTCGGCGGCAAGAAGCAGACGGCGCAGGATCACCCCTTTACGAACACGCTTTACGCACAGTATCTGAAGGGGACAACCGCAGAGTCCGCTTCCACGAATGTCCGGTTTGCCATTCAGGCACCCATGGATGGGTATGAGAGCTACGGCTTCCTCGTATCTGCCGAAAACCGGATTCTGTTCTGCGCGTTGGCAAACGGCGGGAAGATTCTGTCGGTGGAGACCGACTCGCTGTATACCGCCGTTTACGCGAACGGCGAGAAGATCGGAACAGACGCGGAGGGATTCGGCTGGCTGGCATTGGGAATCGACGGAATTCCGCAAGCCGATTTCGGAACGGAATTCAGCGTTCGTCCGTTTGCCGTCAAAAACGGTACGGTGATTCTCGGCGAGACTTATTCCTTTACCGTCAACGGACTGCTTTCGAAATAAGGAGGGGAAAATATGAAGGCTTATCAGAAACCTGTCATGGCGTATTTCGGGATTCCCTGCGAGGATATCCTGACTGCTTCCGGAGAAACCGAGCTGTTTGAAATGGATGGGAAAATGGTGGTTCAATGGGAGAATCTGAAATAATCCCTTACCGCCCGCAAAACACGAAAATCGGAGAGTGAATGCTATGAAAAACTGGATGCGATATTGCGCGTCGGCGCTTGCAACGCTGATGTTGCTTGCGGGATTGGCTTCCTGCAAGGGCGGGAAAACGAATCCCGCAGGCAGCACGGAAAAAGACGACGGAACGGAACCCGACAGAAGTGAGGTGACAACCGACAACCGGGACGAGAACGGCTATCTGCTCGATGACCTCGGAGAGCGGGACTACAACGACCAAAAAATCCGGATTCTGACATGGATCAACAAGTCCTACAACCAGTTCTCCTTCGATACCGAAAACGGAGATCACAGCAACAAGTTCGAGGAGGCGGTTTATTCCCGCAACCTGCGCGTGGCGCAGCGGATGAAGGTGCAACTGAAGTGGACATCGATTGAGGGAAACAACTCCGCAATGGACACCTACATCACAAAAGCGCGGGCACTCTCGAAATCGGGAGATGTGGATGTTTTTGCGGCGTACAGCATGGTTCCGGCAACGCTGGCGCAGGAGGGTCTGCTTTCGGATATGAACGCCCTTCCGAGCGTGGATCTCAGCAATCCGTGGTGGAATCGGAGTATGCTTGAGAAATGCTCGATCTATGACAAAAACTATTTCGGAGCGGGCGACCTTTCTCCGGATATGCTGGCGGCGACCTATGTTGTCTATGCAAACAAAAAGATGGTTGCGGACAATCGGATTGAGGAAACGATTGCAAGCGAATACAACGAGGAGACCCTGTACGATCTGGTGTACAGCGGAAAGTGGACGCTTGACAAAATGATCCGTCTGTCCCGCGATGTCGCCGTGGATAGCGGGGACGGAAGCGCCGCCGGCGCGACCTACGGCTTTTCCACATATCTGATCAATGTGGACCCGTTCCTGCAGGGCGCGGGGATTCTGACCGTGGAAAACGGCGCGGACGGATCGCTGATTCCCTCCGATTCGTTCGGTTCTGTCGATACGCAGTCCCTGTTGACCACGCTTGTGGATTTCTTCAAATCGTCCGCCGCATTCCTCGGCAGATATGACGAGGGGTGGGACAACGCCACATGGATCAACGCGTGGTACGAAGACCGCGCGATGTTCCTGATGGAGGATTTCACGCGCGCCAAGCGGAATTACGAAAAGAAAGTGTACACCTATCTGCTCCCCGTCCCGAAGGCGGAGGAAGAACAGGACGGTTACCGTTGCATCCCCGGCTTCTACAGCACGGTATGGTCGGTGGCGAACGGTTCGGCTAAGGACGAAGCGGTCGGCGCGGCGCTGGAGTGTCTGGCTTCCGAATCCTACCGCAGCGTGATGCCCGCCTTTTACGAGCAGTTGCTCCGTCGGCGCTATGCGGACGAACCGGGCGAATATAAAATGATCGATTACATCAAGAATACCATCTGCTTTGACAGCGGTCGGTTGTTTACCAGTGTGTTCGGCGGAAAGACATGGAGCGCGTTCCGCGACTGCGTGAACGCAAATTCCACGGATTGGACTTCCTTCTATAACAAGAATGTGGCGAACCTCATGACAAACGGCTGCGACACCATCAACAAGATCATCGATATTTATCAGAACAGGTAACGGACATGAAACGATTCTTTGCTTTGCTTCTTGCGGGAGTTCTGTTGCTGACCGCATGCGGGGGAGCGGAAAACGGGGGAGACCGAACGGACTCCTCCGCGTCCGATCCCGCCTCCGGGGAGACGGTGACCGAGCAACCCCAACCGGGAACTGCGGTTTCGCTGATCCGCGACGGAGAGCCGCAATATACCATTCTCTGCGGGAATTCGGATTACCTTCCCTATGCGG
The DNA here is from genome assembly GCA_934500855.1 of uncultured Eubacteriales bacterium. Taxonomy (GTDB): domain Bacteria; phylum Bacillota; class Clostridia; order Oscillospirales; family CAG-272; genus UMGS1865. Next base: position 652 of record CAKSUH010000105.1, on the reverse strand, counting down.
AGAACCTGCAGGATAAGCTGTTTGAAAAATACGGCGTTGCGTTCCCGCTCACCCGGCGGGTTTCCGAGGCGGAATCCCGCCCGTGCATAATCGTCGGACAGACCGAGGGGACGGGCGCGGAAATCTACGGTGACCTGACCTATAACGGATACGCGGTCAGGACCTCGGGGACGCATATCTATGTTTGCGGCTACAATGCCGACGCCGTGGGAAAAGCGGTGCAGTACTGGCTCAGTACCATGACCAAATCGTTCGCCACGCGGAACGGGGAGGGAAAGGTCAGCGTAACGCTGCCCGATTCCACGCTGTTTCTGCGCAATCCGAAGTACCTGAAGCCGGGCTGTACGCTGTTTGGAAAACCGCTTTCCGACTACCGTTTGGTGCTTCCCGCCGACTGCGGCGAGACGGAACGGAATCTTGCGGAGAATTTCCGGAGCGAAATCGGCGGCAATACCGGTGCGTATCTCCCGATTGTTGCGGATACGGAAGCGGAAACCGATTCGGAGATTCGGATCGGCAGGACGAACCGCGCGGACAGCGCGGCGCTGTATCCCTCCGGTGTAGACACATTCGCACGCGGCGATTTTCGGATCGAAAGCAACGGGACGGCGGTTTCCGTCGGCTACAACGGCGCGGGCGCTCTGTATGCGGC
>CAKSUH010000104.1 GCA_934500855.1 uncultured Eubacteriales bacterium | reverse complement strand
GGAGTGGGGTTCGGGGCAAAGCCCCGAGACCTTCGCCCCCGCAAATCAGGGTAATGATAGCGCCAGACCGAACGCTTTTTTCGGGCGGACGGTTGACGAGGAGAGAAGTCATCGAAGAATTCGGCGGATGCTTCTCCGGCAGAACGGGATGCCGACAGATCGGAACAAATATGCGGGCAACCGCAAAACAATCTCCGCTCAGTCCCATAACAATCCGCAAACGACCTCCCGAGGGGGGGCTTTGTCGATGTACGGAAGGCAACACCGCGCAATTCCGACCGGCGCACTCGCTCGCGCCTTTTCCGTCATACTTCACAAAAATCCTTGCCTGTAGCGCTGCTACAGCCTGCGGACTTTTGTATCGTCTGACGAAAAATTCGACTTCGTGATTGCACCATCGGAATTACGCGGTATTGCCTTATGGAATCTGAAAAGGAGATTTTTTGTTATGTGCGGGATTATCGGTTATACGGGAACCGGAAATGCGGTTCCGAAAATGCTCAAGGGTTTGTCGGTGCTGGAGTACCGCGGGTATGATTCGGTCGGGATTGCGGCGCAGACCGCGAACGGGACCGATGTGGTCAAATGCAAGGGGCGCATTCATGCGCTGGAGGAAAAGCTGCGCGACGAACCGATTGAGGGAAGTCACTGCGCCATCGGGCATACCCGCTGGGCAACACACGGCGGTCCGTCCGACCGCAACGCGCACCCGCATCGGGCGGGGAATGTCATTCTGGTCCACAACGGGATCATCGAGAATTATAAAGCGTTGAAGGAGGAATTGCAGGCAAAGGGCGTGGAATTCCGATCCGAGACCGATACCGAGGTCGCGGCGGCACTGCTCAACGAGAACTATTCTCTCGGCGGCGACCCGCTTGCGGCAATCCGCAAAACGGTTGCGGGACTGCGCGGCGCGTATGCGTTCGGTATCCTGTTTGCGGACCGTGCGGGGGAGGTCTGGGTGGTTCGGAGCGGCAGCCCGCTGATCCTCGCAAAGGGCAGGGACGGTTGCTACCTTGCAAGCGATATGACGGCGCTGTTGCCGTTCACCCGTGAATCGGCGCCGATGGAAGAGGGAGAGATTGCGTGCCTGTCGGCGGAGGGGGCGGTCCTGTTTGACGAAAACGGCAACAGCCACGAGCCGATATGGAAAACCGCAACGATGACGCCCGAGTCGGCGCAGAAGGGCGGCTATCCGCACTTCATGCTCAAAGAGATTCACGAACAGCCCGAGGCGGTGAAGAAGTCGGTGTCCTCCCGTATCAACAAGGACGGGCTGCCCGATTTCTCGGCGGACGGTATCGACGCGGATTTCTGGCGCGGTATCCGTGCGGTGCAGATCGTTGCCTGCGGGTCCGCAATGCACGCGGGTCTGGTCGGTCAGCGGGTGTTGGAGCAGTACGCGGGACTGCCGACAACGGTGCACATTGCGTCCGAGTACCGCTACTATCCGCCGCTCGGTGATGCGGAAACGCTGGTGATCGTGATTTCGCAGTCGGGCGAAACGGCGGATTCTCTGGCGGCTCTGCGCTACGCGAAGGAACACGGGCGGCAGACGCTCGGCATTGTCAACGCCGTGGAAACAACGATCGCGCGCGAGGCGGACAAACGGATTTACACCTATGCGGGTCCGGAGATTGCGGTTGCAACCACAAAGGGGTACTGCACGCAGGTGTCGGTCCTCTATGCGATTGCGGCGGCGGCGGGACTTTCGCGCGGCGCGATTGACGAAAAAGCGGCGAAAGAGCTCCTGCGCGATATTTCGGAGGAGGTCCCTGCGGTGCTGGAAACAATGCTCGGCAAGGAGGCGCAGTTCCGTCGGGTTGCAAAGGCGCTGGCGGACCATGAGCATGTGTTTTATATCGGGCGCGGATTGGATTACGCGATGTCGATGGAGGGAGCTTTGAAGCTGAAGGAAATCTCCTACATTCACTGCGAGGCTTACGCGGCGGGTGAACTGAAGCACGGGACGATTTCGCTGATCGAGCCGGGAACGCCCGTAATCGCGATAGCAACCGACCCGCAGTTGTTTGAAAAGACCGAGAGCAATCTGCGCGAGGTGGGGAGCCGCGGCGCGCAGGTGACGCTGATTTGTCCCGAGGGCGTTGAAGTGCCCGAGGAGAGCGCGGGCGAGATCATCCGTTTGCCCGTGTGCTCGGCTCCCGCACGCCTGTTTGCGGCGATGCTTGCGGTACAGATGATTGCTTACGAGGCGGCGTCCTTCCGCGGTTGCGACATTGACCGCCCGCGGAATCTTGCGAAGTCGGTGACGGTGGAGTAAGGGGAAAGACCTTGGGACTCTGTCCCAAACCCTGCTTAGGGGACTTCTTCAGGAGAAGTCCCCTAAGAACCTTCAAGACCTTCATAGCAAGGGGATTATTACCTCTTGCGTTTTGTTATGCAGATTTTGGTGTAGCCGGTTGCCGTGCTACGAATTCCGGCTGCTAAGGCTGTCGCCTCTCTCCCGCTACCGGATAGAAGTGGTTCAGGTTAGTTGTTGTACGGAGCGGAACGACCATGTGTCGTTTCGTTTCGGGTGAAGGTAACCGACAAAAATATTGCAAAGGTATTGCATTTGGGGTTGGGTTGTGCTATAATAAGGAATACAAAAATCCGGAAAGGAAAAGGACGGAAAAATGGAACTCAAGGGCTTGAAGGCATTGTTTTTGGGAGATTCGATTACCGAGGGACACGGCGCATCGTCTCCGGATAAGGTATACTGGAGCGTACTCGGCGAGCGGACGGGACTGGAGACGGTCGGCTACGGCATCGGCGGAACCCGCATTGCGCGGCAGATTCGCAAGAGCGAGAATGCGCGGTGGGATCTTGATTTCTGCGCACGCGCGGAGCAGATGGACAAAACGGCGGACATCATCGGCGTTTTCGGCGGCACGAACGACTACGGTCACGGCTTTGCACCGGTCGGTCAGCCGCAGGACACCGATGTGTGGAGTTTTTACGGCGCGCTGAATCATCTTTATACATACCTGCTGTCAACCTACCCGAACGCGTTTATTTTTGTGATGACTCCCACGCACCGCTTGCGGGAAGATTGTTTGCGCGGGGACGGATACAAGCCGGAAATGCTTCCGCTGAAGGGATATGTGGAGATCATCCGTGAGGTGGCGGAAAAGTATTCTCTGCCCGTGCTGGATCTGTATGCCGAATCGGGAATCAATCCGTGCATTCCCGTCCTGCGGGAAAAATATATGCCCGACGGCTTGCATCCCAACGACGCGGGATATGAAAAAATTTCCTACATCGTAGAGAACTTCCTGCGGACGCATTATCACAAATAAAAGGAGCGCGCAAAAGAAGATAACGCCGTCCCCGCATTTCGCGGGGCGGCACATCGAAACGGCGGAAACGGAAAGAACAGTGGAGAAAACGGAAAAGCAGACGAAGAATCCGATCACGCGGGAATGGGTCGGAAAAGAGTTGGCGGGGCAGAATCGGGCGGACCTTCGGGTAGGGGTGACCGCAAGCGTGTTGTACACGGCGGTGTTCCTTCCGATTTCGGTTCTGATTTCCTATTGCGGCATTTATCGGCAGCTTGCCGTTTTGCCCGCACGGATCGTGCTGACGGTCCTGTCGGCAGTGCTGTTCAGTTCGCCCGCATGGCTTTCACTGATTGCGCTCGGGCGCGCCCTGTGGGAGCGGAGGCAGTTGCGGAACGGAAATTTTGCGATCCTGTTTGCAGAGGTTGCGTACAAGACCGAACGGGCGGCACGGCACCATATACGGGAAGTCCTCGGCTTTAACGGATTTTCGGAAAAGCAGGTGGAGCATACGCTTTACCTGCTTTCGGAAAAGGGAGACGGTTTTTATCTTGTCCGATACGGGAAAAGCCGACGGATCAGATTGCTTTACCCCGCAAAGCTGTATGAACGCAGGGATGCCTGATGATCGACGCATCCCTGCTTTTTTGCGCTTGTCGGAATGACGGTGCTTTTCGGGAAAAGAGCGCGTCCCCAAAAAACTCTGCCGCTTTTTCGTCTTTTCTCTTGCAAAAACACGGCAAGTATGATACAATAGAAAATACAGGTTAATACAGCGAATACGGACGGTTATACGGAATGGTTTTTTCGGCTCTTTTCTTTCTCTTTTTCTTCTTTATTATTTGTATGGCGTTGGTCTATACGCGCAAAACATTGCGCGGACAGAACACCGTCCTTCTTGTTTTTTCTCTGATTTTCTATGCGTGGAGCGGTCCCGCGCTTCTGCTTCTCCTGCTTGCCATGACCTTTATCTGCTGGCTGGCGGGGAGGACTTTGGGAAGCGTGCGCGTTCCGTTCTATCGGCGTGCAATCCTCTTTATGACGGTTGCGGTCTGCCTGCTGATTTTCGGCTTTTTCAAGTATGCCGATTTCCTTGCGCTGACCCTGCAGGCGATTTTCCGTTTTGACGCGGTTCTGCCGGATATCCTGCTCCCGATCGGAATCTCGTTTTACACCTTTCAGTTGCTTTCCTATGTTGCGGATGTTTACCGCCGCGAGGTCGAGCCGCAGAAGAATTATCTCACGCTCCTGCTTTACGCCGCGCTGTTCCATCAATGCGTAGCGGGACCCATCGTTCGTTACAGCGACATCGAGGCGGAACTTCTGGACCGCAGGATCCGCCTTTCCGATATTTCGGCAGGCATCACGCGCTTTTCTTTGGGACTTGGAAAGAAGGCGATTCTTGCAAACTACTGCGGGTCGCTCGCGGACGCGGCGCTTTCCGCAGAGGCGCTTGCGAGCGCTTCGAGCGGGACGGTGTTCCTCGGAACCGTATTCTATATGCTTCAGATTTATCTGGATTTCTCCGCCTATTCCGATATGGCAATCGGCATGGGGCTGATGTGCGGCCTGCACTATTGCGAGAACTTCAACTACCCGTATTGCGCCGATTCGGCAACCGATTTCTGGCGGCGCTGGCACATTTCGCTTTCCACCTTCTTCCGCGACTATGTTTACATCCCGCTCGGCGGAAACCGTCACGGGCGGAAGCGGCAGATTCTGAATCTGCTGGCGGTCTGGTTCCTTACGGGGCTTTGGCACGGCGCTTCGTGGAATTATGTCCTCTGGGGGCTTTACTGGTTTGTTCTCCTCGCGGGCGAAAAGCTGTTCCTGCACACGCCTTACGCGGAATTGCCGCTGTGGAAGCGCATCCTGCGGCACTGCGGGCTTCTTGCGGGGGTCTGGTTCGGGTGGATGCTCTTCTATTTCGAGGACCTGTCGCTTTTCGGCTCGGCAATCGCCGACCTGTTCTTCCGCAACGGTTTTTGGGACCTGACCGCCCGCCTGACGCTTCTGAACAACCTGTTCTTCCTTGCGGTGGCGGTTGCAGCCTGCACGCCGCTGTTGCCTGCCGTGGTCCGGCGGGTGCGCGAAGCCGCGAAAACGACTCCCGCATGGCGAGGCTTCTCGGATGCGGTGGCGGTTGCGGCGCCGGTGATGCTGTTGGTGCTCTCTTTTCTCTCGCTGGTCGGGAACACCTATAATCCCTTCCTGTATTTCCAATTCTGATCGGAGGCTGTCATGAATACGGAACAAAAACAATATGACGCGCCGACGAAACAGGTTTCGGCGGAGCAAAAAACGGCGGCGGAGAAATTGCCCGTCACGGAGCCGCCCGCGGAAAAACATCGCATGACCCTCTCCGGGCGGGAAAAGACCGATGTTGCCAAAATTCTGGGGTTTGCGGGGGTGCTGTTGGTCATCGGGTTTGTGGGATTGCTCTTTTTCCTCCGCCCGAGCGAATCGCAGACCGAAAAGCGGAAGCTGACCGAGTTTCCCGCATTTACATGGGCGGATTTTTTGGACGGGACCTATTTTTCCACTGTCAGCACATGGTATGCCGACACTTTCCCCGGGCGGGACGGGCTGATCTCTGTCCAGCACGCGCTGGAAGAGCTTTACGGCATCCGTACGGTGCGTGTGGTGACGCCGAACACGCCGTCCGGCGGGAACACAGGGGGAGGCGCACCGCCCGGGCACGATAA
>CAKSUH010000103.1 GCA_934500855.1 uncultured Eubacteriales bacterium | reverse complement strand
TCCACAAACTGCGCGAAATCCACCTTCAGTTCGTCGATGGACGCCAGCATAAACATGGCGAAATAATCGGACAGCACCGTTTGCGTGATGTCCAGAATGTTCGCGCCGTACTTCGCGCAAACGCCCGCAACATCGGCAATGATGCCGACGCTGTCCTTCCCGGTAACCGTAATGACTGCTTTCATGCCTGTTACCTCTTATTTTCGTTTTGCAAAGCATCAAGAAACCGCCCGATTCTGCGGAGCGCTTCCCTGATATGGTCGGTGGAATAACAGTAGGACGCGCGGATAAACCCTTCGCCGCCCGCGCCGAACGCCGTACCGGGGACCACCGCCACCCGCTCGGCATAGAGAAGCCGCTCGCAGAATTCGTCGCTCGTCAGCCCCGTGGACCGAATGCAGGGGAACGCGTAGAACGCCCCCATCGGCTCGCGGCAGGAAAGCCCCAGACGGTTAAAGCCCGACACGATCAGCCGCCGCCGCATATCGTATTCCTCTTTCATGGCTTCCACCGCGTCGTCGCCGTGCCGCAGAGCCTCAACCGCCGCGTACTGCGCGGTCGTGGGTGCGCACATGATGGCAAACTGGTGAATTTTGGTGATCTGCTTCATCAGTTCGGCGGGACCGCAGGCAAAGCCCATGCGCCAGCCCGTCATGGAGAAAGTCTTGGAAAAGCCGTTGACCACAACCGTGCGCTCCTTCATGCCGTCCACTGCCGCAGGCGAAACATGGCGCTTACCGCCGAAGGTCAGCTCCGAGTAAATCTCGTCGGAGAGCACCAGCACATCGGTCCCGCGCAGGATCTCCGCCAGCGCTTCCAGATCCGCCCGCTCCATAATGCCGCCCGTCGGATTGCATGGATACGGCAGAATCAGCAGCTTGGTCCGCTCGGTCAGCGCGCCGCGCAGCATCTCGGGCGTGACGCGGAAATCATGCTCCGCAGTCGTTTCGAGAATGACGGGTACCCCGCCCGACAACCGCACAAGCGGCTCGTAGCAGACATAACTCGGTTGCGGAATGATGACCTCATCTCCGGGGCAAACCACCGCGCGGATTGCTCCGTCAATCGCCTCCGAGCCGCCGACCGTGACCAGAATCTCGCCCGACGGGTCATAGGAAAGCCCGTATTTGCGCTCCATCCATGCCGCAATCTCCTCCCGCAACTGTTCCAACCCGCGGTTGGCGGTGTAGCGCGTTTTTCCCGCCTCCAGCGAAAGGATGCCCGCCTTGCGGATCTCCCACGGGGTCGGGAAATCCGGCTCTCCCACGCCGAGCGAGATCACATCCTTCATCGTGTTTGCGATGTCAAAAAATTTTCGGATGCCGGACGGTTTCACCTCCTGCACCACAGGCGAAAGTAATTTTGCGTAATCCATCACAGCAAATAACTCCCGCGTTCGTCCGCGCCCTCGCCCATCAGCTCCACATCCATTTCCTTATAGCGGCGCAGAACGAAGTGCGTGGCGGTGGAAGTCACCGATTCGATCGTGGACAGCTCCTTTGCGACAAAGCGCGCAACATCGTGCAGGGTCCTCCCTTTGACCACGACATTGAGGTCATACACGCCCGACATCAGGTAGACCGATTCGACCTCGGGGTACTTCATGACTTTTGCGGCAACATCCTCAAAGCCCAGTCCCGCCTTCGGCGTAACCTTCAGTTCGATGATGGCGGACACATACGCGTCATTCAGGCGTTCCCAGTCGATAACCGCCTTGTAGCCGCGGATAATTCCCGCCGCCTCCATTTCCTCGATTTCGCGGCGGACCTCCTCCTCTGTCATGCCGAGCATCACGGCAAGGTCGGCAGGCTCGGTGCGCGCGTCCTTGTTGAGCAATTTCAAAAGTTTCGTGTTCATACGGACCTCCTTTTTTGCGCGTAAAGAATCCCGCAGGTTATACGCGCTCGATTTTTTCGATCATGACCGTTTCGCACGGCACATCTTCATACCAACCGACCGTCCGCGTGGGGGTCATGGCAATACGGTTGACAACATCCATCCCCTCGGTGACCTTTCCGAAGCCCGCGTACTGACCGTCCAGATATTTTGCGTCGCCGTGCATCACAAAGAACTGGGAGGACGCGGAGTTGGGATCCGAGGTGCGCGCCATGGAGAGTACGCCCGGAGCATGGTGCAGATCGTTTGCGCCAAAGCCGTTGGCAGCGAATTCGCCGTAAATTGCGCCCGCGTCCTTTTCGGCAAAGTCCTCGCCGTAACCGCCGCCCTGAATCATGAATCCGGGGATTACGCGGTGAAAGACCGTCCCGCTGTAGAAGCCGCTGTCAACAAGCGACAGGAAATTCGCCACGGTCTTGGGCGCTTTGTCAGGGTACAGTTCGGCAGTCATCTCGCCGAAGTTCTTTACAGTGATCTTGATTTTCGGGTTGTTCATGGTAATTACCTCTCTGAATAAATAATAAGACCTCGGGCTTTGCCCGATATGTACCGATCGAAAGGGCATTTACCCTCATCCATTCCCTTCACCGTCCCCTTCTCTTAAAGGGAAGGCTTTCGGTGGCTTTGCAAAATTGAGGGAAATGGGTCTTTGTTGGCTGACCGCCCTCATCCGCCGCCTTCGGCGCCACCTTCCCCCTCGAAGGGGAAGGCTATTGTGCAGACTTCTTTCTTTATCAAATGACGCTTTCGTGTGTTGTCATTTACAGCAAAACTTATATTATTTGCAGAGCCTTCGGAAGCCTTCCCCTTCGAGGGGGAAGGTGTCACCGTAGGTGACGGATGAGGGCGCGTCACCGCTTTACAAGGTGCGCATCTTCCCTTCCCTCTTACGAAAACGCAATCCACAGAATCAGGCAGAGCACGGCGGATGGCGTTGCAAGCGACATGGCGGTCAGCTTTGCCGTCTCCTTCAGCGGCGGAATCTTATCCAACTTGGAATCCTCTCGCTTTGCGTAGCGGTGAAAAATTTTCCGCGCCTCGCCCGCCGCAAACGCCGCGAAGAGCAGCAGCAGGACCATCAGGCAGAAGATGAACAGCTCCCCGCTCCCCGCGTTCACATAGAACGCCGAAAGATAGGGCTGCCCGAACAGGCAGAACAGATTGTAAATCAGGTGCAACAGCATCGGCGCCAGCACCGACCGCGTTGCATACATCGCCCCCGCCAACAGGAATCCGAGCCACAGGTAAACGGGAAACAGACGGAACGAGAAATGCAGCATGGCAAAGAACAGCGTGCTGACAAAAATCGCCGTTCCCGTGCTCACCCGCTCGTATTCCGCGCACAGGACGGAGCGATAGACCAGTTCCTCGCAGAATGCGGGAAGCACGCCGAACGCAAGCAGGAGGTAAACCGTCTCCCACGCACTCCCACCCGACCGCGCCAAAAAGGTGTTGTAGAGCGTGAAATTACCCGTCAGCGACGAGATACCGCCCGTCAGAATGCTGATGAGCAGGCTGCCCGTCACCATCATGACCAGAAGGCAGACAAGGAACCACGCGTGCTTGACCTGCAGTTTTTTGAATCGGATGCGGTCCGGAAATTTCTCGTCCCGCAAACGGATATACACAACTGCGGGGATCAGGAAAATCAGCACCTGCAACAGGATCACGCCGATGTATTCGCTCCCCCGCCGCGAAAGGTTGTCCTGCGCGATACGCGACAGCCGCACCAGCAAAAAGGTCACCGCCACCAGAATCGGCGGAATCGGTCTTGCCACCGCGCGCCATCCCGTTTTGGGCTTCGGCTCCGCAGGCGCGGCTTTTGCCGTTTCGTCCGCGTCTCCCTTGCGGAAAAACCGCCGCCAGACTCCGACCGCCGTGTCCTTCGCCTGCTTTGCGCCCTTTTGCGCAAATTCGGTAAGTCGCAGACGGTCGGCGGTCGCCTTTAGCTTCCGTCCCGTGCGTTTGACCCCGCGCGCAAGCGGCGCGGGCACGCCGAATTTCCGCTCTTTTTTCCCGAACCGCAGAATTTCCCGCTCGGTGACAAGCGCCGTCACGGGCAGGTCGTGCGCCTCGGTCGGGATTTCCTCAAACAGCAGTTCCTCCCATACCACGCCCATTGTAACTCCCGCAAAGGACGCGAGAAAGCGGTCATAGCACCCCTTTCCCTGCCCCAGTCGGTTGCCGCTCCTGTCGTAGCACAGCCCGGGGAGAATGCAGAGCGTGTGTCGGTCCGCCATACAGATCGGCGCGTCCGCAGGCGGCTCGGGAATCCCGTAAGCCCCCGCCGACAGCGTATCCCCCTGCCGAAACACACGGAAGGTCAGGCGGTCGCTCCCGACCTCGGTTACGGGAAATGCGATGGTCTTTCCCTCCCGCCGACAGCGCTTTGCAAGCGGAATCAGGTCGATCTCTCCCGCCATCGGAACATACAGGAACACCTTTTTTGCCCGTCGGAACTCCGGGGACTGCGCAATCAGCGCGCAGATCGCCTCGTCCCGCTTCTTTTTTTCCTCGGTCGGAAGTTTGGCGCGCGCATAGCGGCAGGCGTCCCGCAGTTTTTTCTTGCTGACCGTTTCTTCCATCTTACTTTGCAAGGACCGAACGGGCAAGTTCCCGCGCCTTTTCTTCGCCGCACAGGCAGGAAACCAGTTCCAGCCCGAACTCCAACGCCGCGCCCATGCCGACGGCGGTTACAACCCTGCCGTCCCGCACAACGCGCGCATTCCCGACCGTTGCGCCCGTCAGCTCGCTCTCGAACCCGGGGAAGCAGACCGCTGTTTTCCCGCGCAGGTAACCGCCGTGGCCCAACACCATCGGCGCGGCGCAGATTGCGGCAAGGTAGCCCCCGTTGCGGTCCGCCGCGCGCAGCGCCTGTTTGACCGTTTCCGACGCGTCAAGGTTCTTCGCCCCGGGCATTCCGCCGGGGAGAATAACCATTTCGGGCTTCGCGTCGCGGTACATGGCATCGGGGATATCGGGTCGGACCTCGATTCCGTGCGCACCCGTTATCCATTCCCCGCCGCCCACGCCGACGGTTGTCACCTGCACGCCTGCGCGCCGCAACAGGTCAAGCGGGCACAGCGCCTCGATTTCTTCAAATCCGTTTGCCAAAAACAGATAGGTCACGGTTCTCCCCTCCTCGGTTTATCATTTTCCCGCCGTCAGACGGATCAGCAGTCTGATGTCGTCCGGCTGGTTCTTCGCTTCGTGCGCCGCGCGGTTCCGTTTGATTTCCCCGCATTTCGTGCACCGATGGACGATAATATACCCTTTTCGTGCGTCCGGCTCGACCCTTATCGGCTCCATCTGCCCGCCGCACGCGTTCGCCCTGTCTCCCGGATTCTCGTCCACATGGAGGGACCACAGGCAAAACGGGCAATGGTTTCTGGATGTGTATCCCAGCGGCTCTACCTCCCGCCCGCAATGCGCGCAGATGAACCCGCTGTCGTTTTTTGTAAATCGTTTCATACTAAAACCTTGGGACTCTATCCCATACCGTAAGACCTTGGGACTCTGTCCCAAACCCTGCTTAGAAAACTTTTGGAAAAGTTTTCTAAGGACTTTCAAAACTTTAAGCAAGGGGATTTTTACCCTTATGTTTAGGCTGTGCTTATTCTTTGTAGCCGTTTACGCTCTACGCATTCCGGCTGCTCCCGCACAAAATCCCATCGAGCGGGATTTTGTCGGCTTACGCCTTGCTCCCGCTACCGGATAGAAGTGGATCAGATTAGTTGTTGACTTGGCGGAACGACACGCGGGTCGTTCCCTACGGATTGTTCGTCCTTGCGTGGGTGCCGAGATCCCGCCTGCTGGCGCCCCTTCGGGGTTCGACTCCGCGGCGATGATTGATTGTATCATCTGCTTTTTTGTGGTTCTGCCGCTCCGCTCAGGATGACACAGAGGGTATAGTGTTTTGTGAGATGTAACCCATTCGTTGCAATGTTACTTGTTGACTGATACCATGGATTTTTGCAAGGTGCCGAGATCCCGCCTGCTGGCGCCCCTGCGGGGTTCGACTCCGCGGCAATGATTGATTGTATCATCTGCTTTTTTGTGGTTCTGCCGCTCCGCTCAGGATGACACAGTGGGTGTGGCGTTTTGTGAGATGTAATCCATTCGTTGCAATGTTACTTTGACTGACTAAT
>CAKSUH010000102.1 GCA_934500855.1 uncultured Eubacteriales bacterium | reverse complement strand
GTCAGGGAGGTTTGGAGGGTAGGAACCCCTCTCCGAAAGAGGGGTTCCTGCGCCTCCAAGGTCTTTCCCCTACTCCTCCGTTGCCAGCTTCTCCAAGCCCATGCGCTTGATTTTGCGGGAGGAATTTTTGGGGAATTCGGTTTCGACGGGGACGAACCGGACGATCCGCTTGTAGGACTGAACCAACCCGTTCACCTCGTCCACCGCGCGGGAAAGCTCCGAGCGGATCTGCTCCGGCGTATATTCCTTACCGTAAACCTCGGCAAAATGCGCGGCGTCGGGGTAGATCAGCGCGACCACATCAAGGTCTTTTTTCTTTTCGTTCGGGATTCCGACCACAACCGCCTCCGCGACGAACGGAGAACGGCAAAGGTAGGTTTCCAGTTCCTCCGGGAAAACATTCTTTCCGTTCGCGGTGACGATCACATTCTTTTTCCGTCCGGTGATGTGCAGGAAGCCGTCCGCGTCGAGATACCCGAGATCGCCCGTATAAAACCAGCCGTCGCGGATTACCTCCGCCGTCAGCTCGGGCATTCCGTAGTAGCCAAGCATCACATTGTCGCCGCGAACGCGGATCTCGCCCGTACCGTCGTCCTGAACATCGTAAATATCAAGCAGGATATTCGGCGTCGCAAGACCCGCCGAGCTGTCCCGATAGTAGGTGTCGCGGTTGACCGCCGCAATCGGCGAGCATTCGGTCAGACCGTAGCCCTGTACCGCCAGAAGTCCGAGGTCGCGCAGGCCGTGCAGGATTTCCGGGTCCACCGAGGCGCCGCCCGAAGCCATAATCCGCAACTTGCCGCCGAAGTTCTTGTGAATCGCGCGGAAAACGCTCTTTTTTGCCATCATCCGCGCCCGCTCGCCGGGGATTGCGTTGGTCGCTTTTATCATCGCCCGGACCTTGCCTTCCAGACCGTTCTTGCGGATGTTCAGCCACAGCTTGTTGTAAAGCGTTTCCAGAAGAAGCGGGACGCAGAGCACGATGGTCGGGTGGACCTCCTGCATATTGCGGGAAATGTAGCGCACGCCCTCGGAAAACGCAACCGAACTGCCGCTCCAGAGCTGCGCAAGGAAGCCGACGGTGCATTCGTAAACATGGTGCAGGGGGAGAACCGACAGGCAGACATCCTTCGGACCGCAGAACAGCATCTGCCGCGCTTCGTAAATGTCGGTGCAAAGGTTGCGGTGCGAGAGCATGACGCCCTTGGAAACGCCGGTTGTGCCCGAGGTGAAAATGAGTGCGCTCATAACATTGGGGTCGATCTGCGCGTCGAGATAGGAGCGGTCCCCGTCGGCAAGCCGCCGTCTGCCCGAACGGATCAGTTCCGAGAGTTTTGCAAAGCTACAGCGCTCTGCGGAGAGGTCTGCGTTCTCAACCTTCTCCGCGCATTTGGGACCGTAAACCACCAGCGCCGCCTCGCTTATCCGCGCGATGTTTGCCAGCTCCTCCGCGGGAATCTCCTTGTCCACGGGGACAATGACGCCGACGCCGCAGATAACTGCCATGTAGGTTACAACCCACGCGTAGCTGTTTGTTCCCGTAACAATAATCCGCTTGCCGCCGAAGCCGCGCGCGAGAAGCTCGGTGCCGAGCGCATTGACATCGTCGCCGTACACGCGGTAGGTTGTTTCGCGCCATACGCCGTCCGTTTTTTCCTTGAAGGCGGGACGATCCGCGAATTTTTCCGTGCTTGCGGCGAGCATTTCTTTCAGTGTTCCGTAGGACGGAACCTCATAATTCCGATAGTTAGCCATCAAAAAACCACCTTTCCGGTTTGAAGAACCGTGTTACGAGGGATATTATACCACAAACGGCGGCGAAAAGCAATAGATTTCACGATAAAAGCAACCGCGACTGTCGAATTTCGGAAAAAGAGGGGGAAAGCGTCACATATCCGTCACATTCGGAGGCGGCAGGCTTTCCGACAGGTGTATTTTTGTAAAGAAATTGCGAAACCGTTGCATTTTCCGATCCGATATGCTATAATAATAGAACTTGCAGAAAAGGTTGGAAAAAAATGAAAGAGAAAATCAAGCGTCTGTTTGTGCCCGTTGTCGACTATTACCGCGATCTGCGCCCCTCCACGGTGCGGCAGAAGCGCTACCGCCACATCTTCCTGCTGCTCTATTGGGCGATTTACGGGTTGATGTTTCTTGGCGTGGAACGCATTTTTCCGCTCTTTTTCGAGATTCATTATACCGCCGTGTGGTGTCCGCTTGATGAGCTGATCCCGTTCTGCGAATGGTTCGTGTTTCCGTACTATTTCTGGTTCGTGTTTCTCATCGTCCCCGGGCTGATCTGGTTTTTGTGGGAGCCGGAGGCGTTCCGTCATTTCATGTGGTCGGTGATGATTACCTATACCGTCGGAATCATCGTCTTTCTGGTGTTTCCGAACAAGCAGGAACTTCGCCCGGCGGATTTTGCACGCGATAACTTTATGGTGGAGATTGTGCGCAGGCTCTACAATTTCGATACGAATACGAATGTCTGTCCGTCGATTCATGTCCTCGGCGCGTTTTGCGTGCAGTTTGCGGCAATGAAGAGCCGTATTTTCGCGGGTTGGCGGTGGCAGACCGCGTTCTGGATTCTGACCGTCCTGATCAGCCTTTCCACGCTTTTCCTGCGACAGCATTCGGTCATCGATATTCTTGCGGCGCTCGTCATCGCGCTCTTCTGCTATGTTGTTCAGTTTATCCTTTATCCCCGGTGGGCGTGCGGGCGAAGCGGGGATGGCGCCGGAGACGGCGGACGCGCCTGAAAAGTGGCGGGGCGCCCGGTCGCCGTCTTTCCGAGGGCATCCCTTTACCCCTCTCAAAACTTTTTCCACAGGTTGTGGAAAAGTGTGTGGGAAAAGCAAAAAAGCGGTGGAAAACTCCGGCAGGAGCACCGCTTTTTGCTGTTTTCGGAGCAAAATCGCGGAAAAAGAAGAAAAAACGGGATGATTTGCGCCTGTGGAAAAACGGAAAGTCTTGACTTTTCGGTATCGGTGTTGTATAATATCAGTTGTAGCAGTTGAAACGAGCTGTGAAAGATCTCGGAGAGGAAACCGAACGAATGAAGAACCAAACCATACTTCCCGCCGCGGAAATCGCGGCGCAGGAGCGATATATTGAGGAGATACGGGCGAAAAACGATGCCGACGCACGGGCGGACGGCAGACGGCGGCGGGCGTTTGTCCTGACCTTCGGCTGTCAGCAGAACGAGGCGGACAGCGAAAAACTGCGCGGTCTTTCAAAGCGCATGGGCTACGATCTGACCGACCGAGCCGATGACGCGGATCTCATCGCGGTCAACACCTGCGCCATCCGCGAGCACGCCGAGAAGCGCGCGCTGTCCATTGTCGGGCAGTATAAACACCTCAAAGAGAAGAACCCGAACCTCGTCATTGCGGTCTGCGGGTGCATGACCGCGCAGGCGCACCGTTGCGAACAGCTGAAGAAAAGCTACCCGTATGTCGACATCGTGTTCGGGACCGCGTCCGTTCACCGCTTCCCCGAATTCGTTGCCGAGCGGTTGAGAGGCGGCAAGCGGCGCTTCTGCCCCGAGGAGGAAAAGAACGCCGTTGCCGAGGGGTTGCCGATCGAGCGCGAGAGCAACTACCGCGCGTGGGTTTCGATCATGTACGGGTGCAACAACTTCTGCACCTATTGCATCGTGCCGTATGTGCGCGGGCGGGAGCGGAGCAGAACTCCCGAAGCGGTCTGCGATGAAGTGCGCGGGCTGGTGGAGAAAGGCTACCGCGAGATTACCCTGCTCGGGCAGAATGTCAACTCCTACGGCAAGGATCTGGGCATCGGCTACGATTTTGCCGACCTGCTGGCGGAACTGGATCGGATTGACGGGGACTATGTGCTCCGGTTCATGACCAGTCACCCGAAGGACGCAAGCCGCAAGCTGATTGATGTGATGGCGTCGTCGCGCCATGTGGCGCATCAGTTCCACCTGCCGATGCAGTCGGGAAGCGACCGCATCCTGAAGCGGATGAACCGCCACTACGACACGGCGCAGTATCTTGCAACCGTCGACTGCCTGCGCGAAAAAATTCCCGATATCACGCTGACTTCGGACATCATCGTCGGTTTCCCGGGCGAGACCGAAGAGGACTTTGCGGGGACGCTGGAGATGCTCCGCCGCGTGCGGTTCGATATGCTCTATTCGTTCATCTACTCCCCGCGCAAGGGAACGCCTGCGGCAGAGATGCCCGACCAAATCCCGCGCGAGGTGCAGGGCGAGCGGTTCGACCGCCTGCTGGCGCTCCAGAACGAAATCGGCGCGGAGAAGAACGCCGCCGAGGTCGGGCAGGTGCGGCGGGTTCTGTGCGACGGCGCGAGCCGGAACGATCCCTCGCTTTACAGCGGGCGGACCGACGGCTACAAAATCGTCTTTTTCGCGGGGGACCCCGCCGACACGGGGCGCTTTGTCGATGTGCGGATTGACCGCGCCGACGCATACTCGCTTTACGGCACGAAACAATCAACATAACCGAAACGGAGAAAGAATCATGGCAGAAACGGAAACCAAAAAAGAGAATGTTTTTGAACTCGCGGCGCAGTTGGGACGCGCACTGAAGGCAGACGAACGGCTGGTTGCGTTCGATGCGGCAAAGGCTGCATACGATGCGGATCCGCAGCTGAAGTCCTACCTGACCGAATACGAGGTTCAGCAGAAGGCGATGCAGAGCGAGATGGCGAAATCCGAGCAGGACACGCATCTGCTTGCGATGATCCGCGAGCGGATCGATGTGCTTTACAGGCTGATCAACGAGCATCCCGCGTTTGCCGAACTGAACAAGGCGCAGCAGGCGGT
Organism: uncultured Eubacteriales bacterium; assembly: GCA_934500855.1. GTDB lineage: Bacteria > Bacillota > Clostridia > Oscillospirales > CAG-272 > UMGS1865. Next base: position 1,242 of record CAKSUH010000102.1, on the reverse strand, counting down.
AAACGATCTGATGAACCGCGTCAATCAGACGATCATGTACGAAATTACGGGTGAGGCGCCCTCCTCCTGCACGCACGACTGTTCGACCTGCGGCGGGTGTCATTAAGCCCTTGGAACTTAAGACCTTGGGGGATTCCCCCGAGGTCCGTAAAAAGGAGGACCACACATGACCTATCAATTCCATTGGGAGCCGACGCCGCCGGTTGGGACGGGAGCGGAGAAGCGCCGCGTGGCGATTTTTGCGCTGGGAGTCGGCTCCGTTTTTGTCGGTTCGATGCTGTCGCAATTCGCGGTGAGCCTGATTTTTTCGTTGCTTGCGCCGAATCTGCTTCAAAAGATGTGGTTTCAGCTGCTCGCATCCACGGCGTGTCTGTATGCGTTCGGAATGCTTCCCGCGTGGCTGATTCTGCGCCGCATTGCGCCCGAACCGATCGACAACCGCAAAATGAGCGGTCTGACGCTTGCGGCGGTGGTGTCGGTTGCGGTGGTATTCCTGCTGGTCGGCAACTTTGCGGGAAATCTCGTCAATGCCGTGATTTCCGCGATCACGGGCAAGCCGATCCGGAATCCCGTTCAGACGCTTGCGGACAGTGTGCCGCTCGGCGTGATGGCGCTTTGCACGGTCCTGCTTGCTCCGATTGCCGAAGAGCTGTTTTTCCGCCGGGTTCTGATCGACCGTTTGCGCAAATACGGCGATATGCCTGCGATTCTGATATCGGCGGCGATTTTCGGGCTGTCGCACGGAAATTTCAGCCAGTTCTTCTATGCGTTTTTTCTCGGTCTGGTGTTCGGCGCGGTTTACTGCTCCACGGGGCGGCTGCGTTATGGGATCGGTCTGCACATGGCAATCAACTTTTTCGGCTCGGTCTACTCGACTTTGCTTTTGCGGCGGATCGGTGATGCGGAGCTGACGCCCGAGGTTCTGCTTGCGGATCCCGTTGCGGGCTTGATGTATCTCGGCGACCTCGCGGTTTACGGGCTTGCCGTGCTTGCGTTTGTTCCTGCTTTGATTTATCTGCTTCGTCGGTTTCATCCCCGCCGTTGGCAGGGACCCTACTCGGCGGCGCAGTGGGCGGATATTCTGCTTCTGAACCCTGCGGTCTGGCTTGCCGTTGTCATTTTCGCCGCGCTGTTTTTGGTGTAGGAGGGTAAGGCCTTGGAGGGGGAGAAAGACCTTGGAGGGGGAAGGACCCCCTTTCGGAGGGTGTCCTTCCCCCTCCAAACCTCCCTCATCTCCCCGAA
>CAKSUH010000101.1 GCA_934500855.1 uncultured Eubacteriales bacterium | reverse complement strand
CGCGCTGGTTGTTGCGTTCAAGGCACTGTTCGTGCGTGCAAACTCGGACGAAGTCATCGGCATGGGCGACAACAAGATCTCTTCGATCTCGCTGGTTGTCGAGGATGTCAAGCGGGAAGGGAAGCTCCCTGCGGAGTCGACCGGAAGCACCGATACCGAATCTGTTGACGAGGACTCCCGTTACCATGTTTCCAACAACAATGTGGTTGCCGTGACCTACGGCGACAGAGCAACCAAAACACCGTACAAAACATTCCTGCTCAACTACAACAGCTACGCGGTCCGCGTGACCTACCTCGGCATTGTTTATACGGTTGAAGCGGGCGGTTATGTCATGATCCCGCGCGCAGACTGAGAAAAGGAGGTGCAATGAAAATGACAACCGATATGAATCAGGTTCCCGCGACCGCCAAGGTCAAGGAGCCGAAGAAAAGAAAAATTGCATCCCTTGACCGCCGCAAGGCGCGCGCGGGATGGCTGTTCATCCTGCCGTTCCTGATCGGCTTTGTGCTGATCTACCTGCCGATGGTCAAGGACTCCATCGTGTTCAGTTTTTCCAAGATCAACACGGGTACCGGAGGCGGCGCCTATACCACCGAATTTGTCGGATGGGACAACTACAAGGAAGCGCTTCTGGTCGACCCGGACTTCGCGCAGACGCTGGTCAAGGGTCTGAAGCAGCTGGCGTTTGACATTCCCGCAATCATCATCTTCTCGCTCTTCATGGCAGTGATGCTGAACCAGAACCTTGCGGGACGCGGCGTGTTCCGTGCAATCTTCTTCATTCCCGTTATTCTTTCCACGGGTATTATGGAATCCATTGCCGCAAGCGACATCCTGTCGGACTACATGGAGGATTCATCAGGTATCGATACGGGTACGGGAAGCAGTACGGCAACCGATCTGGTTTCCAGTATGGACCTGCAAAAGCTGTTTGAAAACATGAAGGTCGGTACCGAAATCGTCGATTATGTTACAGCCGCAATCAACAACATTTACGGAATTGTCAACCGCTCCGGCGTGCAGATGCTGATCTTCCTGGCGTCGCTGCAGTCGATTTCGCCCGCGATTTACGAATCGTGCAAAATCGACGGTGCAACCGCATGGGAGACTTTCTGGAAGATCACCTTCCCGATGATTACACCGATGATTCTTGTCAACGCGGTTTACACGATCATCGACTCGTTTACAACCGAGAGCAATGTGGTTATGACATTCATCTCGAAGAAGTACTCGTCGTCGAACGGTCAGGTTATCAGTTCGGCAATGTCGTGGATCTACTTCCTGATCGTTATCATCATTGTTTCGGTCATCGCGGCGATCATCTCGGCATTTGTATTCTACCAGCGAAAAGCGGAGTAAGGGGGAAAACGAATGGACGCTCAAATTGAAAAAAAGCCTGCGGTCAAGCGGGAATCCAAGAATCGGATCCGCGTAGATTTTGATCGCACCCCCCTGAAGGAACGCCTGAAGGCGAAATTCCTGAACCTCTACTTCCTGACGAAGGTGGTTTACTGGATTTTCCGCATGGTCCTTCTGATCGGTATTTCGTATATCGTCATTTACCCGTTCATTACGAAGATCGCCGGCTCCTTTATGGCGCCGGAGGACTTCGTGGATGTTACGGTCCGCCTGATTCCGAAAAACTTTACGCTGGACATCTACCGCGCGATTATTGAAGAGCTGAATTATTGGTCGGCATTCCGCAATACCTTTATTCTGTCGTTCAGTTGCGCCGTGATTCAGACGCTGATCTGCGCACTGATCGGTTACGGCTTTGCGAAATTCAAGTTCCGCGGCAGAAATGTGGTGTTCCTGCTGGTCATGCTGACGATGATTGTTCCGCACCAGACGCTTCAGCTTTCCATGTTCATGCGCTTCCGTTACTTTGATGTTCTCGGTATCGTGAGGTTCTTCAAGGGCGGCGGAATCGAATTCTTCGGACACAACATCAAGAACATCGGACCGGGCGTTGCTTCGTTCTTCGAGAAGATCAACATTCTGCCCGATGAGATCAAGCTCTTCCCGTACACGGAATATGTGCGCGGAGTTGCCAAGCCTGCACACAAAGTGGTAATGGCGGTGACTGCCGACGGTATCAACCTCATCAACACCTATGTGCCGATGATCCTGCTGTCGCTGGGCGGTCTGGCATTCAAGAACGGCTTGTACATCTTCCTGCTCCGTCAGTTCTTCCGCGGAATTCCGGACGAACTGGAGGAATCGGCGTACATGGACGGTTCGGGTACCTTCCGTACCTTCCTGCAGATCATTCTGCCGCTGTCCGTGCCGATGCTGATTACGGTGTTCCTGTTCTCGTTCTGCTGGCAGTGGACCGATGACTTCTACACCAACCTGTTCTTCGTAACTTCCGACACGAACCTGTTGGTCAAGCTCATCAATACGATTCCCGCATCCCTGCGGATGGACGGCTTTGCCGGACAGGAGCTGTACAACACTGCGATTCGGAACACCTGCGGACTGATGATTATCGCGCCGCTTGTGGTTCTCTACGCGTTCTGTCAGAGATTCCTTGTTCAGGGTATCGAGCAATCCGGTCTTGCAAACTGATTTATACCCCTCCGCTCGCGGAGGGGAGACCGAAAACAAAAAGGCAACCGCCATTGGCGGTTGCCTTTTTGTTTTCGGATGTTATATCTGCTTATGGACGCTTTTGTATTCATCGTAGAAGCGATAGAACGGGCAGGCGGCGGTGCGTTTTGAAAGGAAGCGCGTCATTTCGTCCTGATCGAGGTTTACGCGGCAGAAATTGGCATCATAATCCTCGTCATAATCGTAAAACACACAGCTGTCACAGGTTCCGATCGTTTTTTTGACTTTTTGTTCTTCCATCGTTTCCACCTCCGTGCGTATTTGGGTTTCCCCATATTTATTATACCGCATTTTGGCGGAAATGTAAAGGGGTTTTCGGATTTTTTTCGGATATTACGCCGTAAATCGGTTGATACTGACGGTGATGCCTTGATTTTTTTGAAGGAAGGAGCGCGGTGCATGACCTTTTCCTCTCTCGTATTTCTGTTTGCCTTTTTGCCGCCCGTGCTTGCGGCGTACTATCTGTTCCCGCGCGGGTGGCGGAATGCGGTCCTGCTTGCGGCGGGACTGCTTTTCTGTGCGTGGGACCGTCCCGCTTCATTGCTGCCGCTCCTGTTTGAAGCGCTCGCGGCGTATTGTTTTGCGCGCCTGCTCACGCGGACGGGACGGCGGGTGTGGCTTTGGGGCGGCGTTTTCTGCGTGAGCGCACCGCTCCTGCTCTTCAAATATACCCCGCTCGGCATTTCTCACGGCTTGCCGCAGGGGATTTCCTTTTACACCTTTGCACTGATCTCTTACCTTGCGGATGTCAGCCGCGGACGGGCGGAGGCGGAGCGGAACCCGCTTCTTTTCGGAACATATGCAACGCTGTTTCCTCTGCTCGGCGCAGGACCGATTCTGCGTTGGAGCGAGACGCGCGGACAGCTGACCGAACGGCGGGAAACGCTCATGGCGTTTGGGGTCGGGGTCGGTCGCTTCTGTTGCGGACTTGGGAAAAAGCTGTTGCTCGGAGACGGGCTTGCGGCGGGGTATCGCTACTACCGCGATCTGCTTGCCGTTCAGCCGACCGTTCTCGGTGCGTGGATGATCCTGATCTGCTTTACGCTCCACCTCTATTTCGATTTTTCGGGTTACACCGACATGGCGCTCGGCGTTGGGCGGATGTTCGGCTTTCGCTTTCCCGAGAATTTCGACTATCCGTTCCTTGCGCGGAGCATCACCGATTTCTGGCGGCGTTGGCATCTGTCGCTTTCCCGTTGGTTTCGCGACTATGTGTATATCCCACTCGGAGGCAACCGTCGGGGGCGACTGATTCAATGCCGCAATCTTGCGGCGGTCTGGCTTCTGACGGGGGTCTGGCATGGCGCGGGATGGAATTTTCTGCTTTGGGGCGGGTACTTCTGCGTGATTTTGATCTGCGAGCATCTGTTCCTACGCCGTTTTTTGGAGCGGTTGCCCTCTTTCCCCGCGCACCTGTACGCGCTGTTCCTGATTCTCGTCAGCTTTCTGCTGTTTTCCTACCGCGATTGGGCGGGCGGATGGCAGTGCTTTTGCGCGCTGTTCGGGGTCGGGACGGTCGGCGCGATTTCCGCCGTGGTATCGTGGCAGGCGCTCCGTCTGCTCCCGCTTCTGGCGATTGCCGCCTTTGGCTCTACGCCTTTGCCGCGCAGAATCTGGGGGCGATTTGCTTATCGCGTTCCCGTCGCCCTGCCGTTAGGGGCGCTTCTGCTGACGGTTCTGTGCGTGGCGTATCTGCTTGACGCGTCCTTTTTGCCGTTTGCGTACCTGAATTTTTGATTTTCGGAAGGAGACCGAGCAATGAAACAATCCGTTACGGTTTGCGCAATTCTGTTCTGCGTTCTGCTGTTCGGCATGGCGATCACATTCCGGCTGATGCCGAAAAAGGATTTTTCCGCCGTGGAAAAACGGGCGCTTCAAACGCGTCCGAAGCCCGATCCGGCGTCGCTCCTCTCGGGCAGTTACACCGACCGCCTGTCGGACTTTTACGCCGACCAATTCCCGTTTCGCACCGCATGGGTCGGGCTGAAGGGGCAGGCGGAAATCCTGCTTGGGAAAGGGGAGAACAACGGCATTCTGCTCGGTTCGGGCGGTCGGCTTGCGCGGCGGAAGTTTCGGATGCTGACCCCGGGTGGCGCTGTGGGAGATGCCGATTTCATCTCGCAGGCGCAGGTCGCGGCGGCGTGCGACGGAATTTTACGCGCGGAAGAGGCGTTAAAGGTGCCGTTTGCCGCGCTTCTGACGGGGCGGAACCTGGATACCTGTCCGACTGCTTTCTCCTACCCGACCGATTTTTCCGACGCGTTGAACGAAGCGGTGCAGTCCCGCCTGCGGGGAAAAGTTGCCGCGCCGGACCTGATCTCGCTGTTCCGTGTGGGCGGGGAGGGGCTTTACTACCGCACCGACCATCATTGGACAACGGCGGGGGCGTATCTCGGCTACTGTGCGGCGATGGAGGCACTCGGGCAGGGGGACGAAATTCTGCCGTCCACGGCGTTCCGCCGCGAGGTGATTTCCTCCTCTTTTTACGGCACGCTTTGGGCGGCGGGCGGAATGGAGTGGGTTTCGCCCGACTCGGTGGAGGTCTGGTATCGCGGCAACGAGGCGGATTTTACCGTGACGGCGGACGGGCGGGAGTTGGGCGGCTTCTACGCGCTCTCACGGTTGGAAAGCGGGGACGGTTACGCGATCTTTTTGGACGGAACGCACGATGTGGTAACGATTCGGAAACAGGGGGAGACACGCCCGTGTTTATTGGTCATCCGCGACAGTTTCGGGTCAAGTCTTGCGCCTTTTCTCGCGCAGCACTACGATCTGATTCTGCTGAATCTTTCCTCGGTGCGCTCCGATTTCACCGCCGTTTCCGCTCTCGCAACGGAATACGATGCCGATGCGGTGCTTTTGGTTTACACGCTCGAAAATTTATTGACGGCAGACAAGTTAGCGCGGTTGAGGTAAGACCTCGGGGCGTTGCCCCAAGCCCCACTTAGGGGACTTCTTCAGGAAGAAGTAACGCTTCGCTACTGGCGGTTGCCTTGCAACCGCCACCCCTAAGAACCTTCAAGACCTTCACTGCAATTGGGTTATTGATTCCATCTTTACATTGTGCGGATTTTGAATGTTGCCATATTCCGTGCTACGAATTCCGGCTGCTCCCGAGCAAAATCCCGTCGAGCGGGATTTTGGCGGCGGCAACTTGTTGCCTTGCCTCGCTCCCGCTACCGGATAGAAATGGTAGGGAAGTTAGTTGATGGACGGAGAGCGGGGTGATTTGCGGGGCGCTCCCTTCGGCTTGCCCCCCTGCAAAGTGCGTAACCCGTCAAGAATGTAACATTGTAGGGAACGACCCGTGTGTCGTTCCGCTTCCGCTCACCAATAATCAAAGGCACTATGTTTGCACTATTTCTGTTGGGGTGAAAAGGTTTGCGGGAGTCCAGAGGGGTGACGGTTGCTTGCAACCGTCAGTAGCGAAGCGTTGTCTTTCCTTA
>CAKSUH010000100.1 GCA_934500855.1 uncultured Eubacteriales bacterium | reverse complement strand
CGCACCTTTTGTGTGATAGAATATCCCTACACGGGGGGACCGTAAATCAAAAAAATACACATCGGAAAGGAAGAAAAACCATGAAAAAGCTCTTAGCTCTGTTTTTGACCCTTTGTATGCTTCTGTCGGTCGTTTCGATGATGGCTGTCACCGTTGGCGCAGACGGCGAAACGGCGGAAGCCACCGCGCTCACGCCCGATACGGCGTGGTATGACAATCACAAGGAGGAGACTGATCTCTACATCGGCACGGCGGCGGAGCTGCTTGGGTTCTCCAAACTGATTTCGACACAGCTGCGCGCAAACAACGAGAATTCGGATTTGGACACCGTTGATGCGAGCAAGAAAATCTTTTTGGGAAAAACGGTTCATATCACTGCGGATATTGACCTCAACCCGGGTTGGACTGCGGGCGCAACCGCACCGCTCAACAAGTGGCTGGCAGGCAATTACACCTGCTTTACCGGTATGATTGACGGCGGCGGACACACGATTTCCGGCATTTATTTGTCAACGGTTGCAAACCACACGGGCATCTTCGGAAACCTGAAGGGCGGTACGGAAGAAAAGCCTGTGGGTGTGAAGAACCTTGCAATCATCAATTCTTATATCACTTCAAACCAGAATTGCTTCGGTGGTTTGTTTGGGGCGATTCCGGCAAGTGAAGCCGATAAAAACAGATTTGCCCTGATTGAAAATGTTTATATGGATATTCAACAGGTTTCAACGATTTCTATTCCCGTAGATAAAAATGGAAAAAACTACTCGGATTTTAATACCAATACCGCAGGCTTGATTGGATACATGACATCAGGAGTGAATCTAACCATCCGTAATACTGTTGTGAACAGTACTGTGGTGTGTACAAATTCCGGTGATTGGCGCCGTGTATGGGGCGGGTTTGTTGGAAGGACTGACGGAAGCAATGTTACAATTGAGAATTGTTTGTTCGGTGGAGCTCTGAAAGTTGGCGGGAATAATATTTCGGGCTTTGTTGGAAGATGCAATGGGAACGGCACGCTGACCATCCGCAATTGCATGGAAGCCGGTGTTATCAATGCCGCTTCGTGGGCTGGTGCAGGTGACAACCACGGTTCTTTCCTTGGCTGTGCTGAACCTTCAAACGGTAAAGGCAGTGTCCCAAAAGCCACGGTTACTATTGAAAACTGTATTTATACGGATGTAAGCCAATCTACCTCAAAGGGTGGCGGGAAAGTGGCGGCTCTTTACGGAAAAGAACAGGGTACGGTGCCTGCTTCCTCGCTGATAAATAACATTCATGTTGCGGGCGAAGATGCTTACGGCTTTGGCATGGCAGAAAAGTTGGAAGCGGCAAGAATGACCGACTGGACCGTTACTACCACCGGCACGCCTCTCCCGCGCAGCAGCGTGACGACCTTTGGCGAAACGATTCTTGCAAAGGCGGACGCAGCCGAAACGCCTGTTACGAAGTTGGCGGGCTATCAGGTTTCCGACGCGGCGGACAACAAGTTTGACCTCCGTCTGGTTGCAACCCTGAAACTGGCGGACGATGACAAGACCGTTACGGACGGCAAGGTCTCGAACTACACATCGGTTGGCTTCCGCGTGGTTGCGAACTACGGCGGCACGACCACGAAGTCGAAGGACTACACCACCGACATGGTCTACAGCGCAATCAGCGGCTACACGAAGGGGGAAACCGCCGTTACGGAGTACACTGCCGAGAGCTTGGGCGGTGATTACCTGTTCGTCCTGCCTTGCCGCAATGTCCCTGCCAATGCGGGCGTTATTACGATGGAAGTTACCACTTATTACACCGCTGCCGACGGGACTGTTGTGCTTGGCGCAACGCAGGTCTTTACCGTTGACCCCGCGGCAACCGAACTGCACTGAAGGAAAGGAGCATACAACCATGAAAACTTATCTTTCCCCGATGGCGGAACTGCTCAACATCAATAATACCGATGTCATTGCTACCTCTCTGACCGCAAACGCAAAGTACAACGGCTGGGGAGACGGTGACGCAAACGCGTGGGACTGGAGCTGAACCCGTCCTAACCCATAAGGAGAACCCGATGAAACGATTTTTAATCTTGGCGCTTGTCTGCCTGATGCTTCTGCCCGTGCTTGCCGCATGCGGAAACAAGACAACGCCGCCCGCCACAACGACCGAGAAAAAGACCGAGGCAGGGGATTTGTCCTCCTCCGAAGGATCTGTAACCGAAGAACCCGAGGATCTTTACAAACCCTCGCACGATCTGACCCAACTGGATTTTGACGATGCGATTGTCCGCATTCTGCAATGCGATTTCAAAAAAGATGAATTCGATTTCAATGCGGGCAACAGCGAGACCATGTCCAACGCGGTTTATTCCAGAAACAAGCAGGTGGAGGATGACCTCGGAATCCGCTTTGCGTATGTTTCGGTCAATAGCAACGCGCATAGCCCGAATGTGCTTGCGTCCGCTGTCAGACAAAACGCGCTGAACACCGAAAAGGATGCCTTCCATATCGTTTCGCAGCCTTCCTACTACAGCGTCAGTCTGATTCTGGACGGTCTGTATCAGAACCTTGCGGCGGTTGAAAACAGCTACATCGACCTGAGCCGCAAGTATTGGTCGGCGGGCTTCATCAATGCGTCCACCGTCAATGACCGTTACTACTTCCTCGTGGGCGAGCTTTGCACCTCGGTTCTGGACGAAATGGAGGTTATGTTCGTCAACGATCAGCTGGTCAGCGATTATCTGGGCGATATCGACCTGCACGAGTTGGTTTACGCCAAGGGCTGGACCTATGAAAAAATGCTTTCTCTGCTTTCGATGGTCGGAAGCGGCGAGGATAGCGGCGTTTGGGGCATGGCGCTGGATGTCAACTCGCTTTCCATCGACGGAATGCTTGCCTCGCTGAAGCTGACCACCGTTGGCATCGGCGAAAACGGTATGCCGAAGGTTAACATCAACAATGCGCACAATATCGGCATCGTGGAAAAGCTGCGCGACCTTTACTGGAGCAATCCCGCCGTTACCAACAAGGGCGGCGCAATCAAGAATTTCAAGGACCAGCAAAACGCAGTCTTTACCATGAATATGCTGAAAAACGCCGCCGACCTTTACAAGTCGGGCATTCGGTACACGCTGATCCCCATGCCGATGTTCGATGAAAAGCAGGAGGATTACATTGTGACCGCGCATGACGAATACTCCAGTGTTTCGATCTGCGCCAGCGTGAAGGACGCTTCCATGTATACGGCGGTTGTGGAGGACCTTTGCTACCGCTCGCACGACACGACCTACAACGCGAAGTACGAAAAGACCTATGCGGGACAGTATGCGCAGACCCTGAAAAACCGCAAAATGTTTGACTTCATGTTTGACCATCTGAACTTTGACCTTGGCGCCGTTTACTCGTATGCGCTCGGCGAATGCAAGAATACGCCGAGATACCTGCTGTACCCGGAATCTATTGCAGCCCTTCCCGCCAACAGGCTTTCCAGTATTCCCGATACCTTTATCAATCTGGAAATCAGCGCAAAAGCGGGTCTGGAAAAGTTTATCGAATTTTTCTACAGCGAAAAATCCTGACCATTACGCAAGGGGAGCGGGCGGAAACCGCCCGCTCCCTCTTTCCCGAAGGAGGAAAGCATGAAACGAATCAAACACGGTCGGCGCGGAACGGCGCTTGCACTGGCGCTGTGCCTGCTTTGTCTGTTTACCGCCTGCAACCCGGGCGGGGGAGAGACGAACCGCACAGGGACGCCGGACGGCATGAAAACCGAAGCGCCGTCGGGCAGTGGATCGGCTGCGGTTACAACCGGAGCGACGCAACCGAGCGGGCATTTTGCAACGCTTGTTGAGGACGGCAGAAGCGACTACTCCATTGTCAATGTGGGAAGTCAAAACGCCGACATCGCAGGCTCCGCAAAGCGGATTCAGACCATGATTTACGCCGCTACCAAGGTGCGCCTTCCCATCATCGAGCCGATGCAGGTCAAGGAGGGCGACCGCCTGATCGTTACGGGTACGAGCGCGGGCATCGACGAGGTTTCCCGCACGGCACGCGAAATCGGCATCGGGGAATACGGCTACTGCCTGCGCGGCAACATTCTGATGATTCTCGGCGCAACCGACGGAACGGTTGCAAACGCACTGACCGAGTTCCTCTCTGCCGTGACTTCCGCGGGAAAAAGCGGGTCCCTGCGGCTTGAAGTGGGCGAACGCGGCGTGTTTTTCAACAAATCGGGTTGGATGACCGATGTTCCGCGGATTGCCAAAGCCTATTCCGACATCTATGACAGCGGGGACGGGACCTATCTGCTCCACTACCGCAACACCACCGAGACTGCCTGCGACGAGCTGGAGGGTCTGCTGGAAGCGCACGGGGCGTTTGTCAGAACGCAGGGCGGGGTTACCGAAGCGGGAAACCGCGCCGCGACCTATGTGCGCGCGGACGGAGAAGTCTCCTACCTCTGGCAGAAGAACGCAAAGGCGCTTCAGGTAATCTATCAGGTGTACACGGGCAACTGCGTCACGGTCCCGTCGGTCAAGCCCGAAACGGGTTACACCAAGATCGGGGAGAACCAACTGGCGCTTCTGCCGCTGAATTACACCGCTTCCTGCAAAGACCCGACCGATTGCTCCGGGCTTTCCGCGGTCATGACGCTGGAGGACGGCAGATTCATCGTCATTGACGGCGGCTATACCGCCGACGCGGACGGACTGTTCAACTATCTCTCCGACCGCAACCGCCGCGCCGACGGCATCACGATTGCCGCATGGATTCTCACACATGACCACGGCGACCATACGGGCGCGTTCCGTGCGTTCTCCGAAACCTACGGCAGACGCGTAACCTGCGAATACATCGTCTCCAACGCACTGCCGAAGGGCATACAGCCCGCAAACGAAACGAGTCAGGCGGGGCTTCTGACGGGACTTCAGGCAAATGTCTGCGCGTCCTTCAAAAACGGCACGACACGGGCAATCAAGCTGCACGCGGGGCAGAGCGCGTGGTTCTGCAATGTGGAACTGCGGATGCTTTTTACGCACGAAACCTACTATCCCGTTGTACCGGGATGGCTGAATGAAACCTCTCTCGTTTTTCAGCTTCGCGCCAACGGGCAGACCGCACTCTTTACCGGTGACTGCGAGATGGACGCAATCGGCATGGTGTCCCGCCTGTGGAAAACCGAGCTGAAAGCCGACATCTACCAGATCAACCACCACGGCTACTCGGACATCCCGCAGGACTTTATCGATCTGGTTGATCCGGACATTGCGCTCTGGCCGACAAGCCGGGCAACTGCCGATAAGCGGAGCCAGAGCAACTGGCGCGGCGGCGTTTACGGGCGGCTTCTGGCACGCGTGGACGAATGCGTCGTTGCGGACGGGCAGGCGAAAATTCTGACCCTGCCGTATACAAAGGGCGGAACCGCCGTACTCTATACCATGGATTTTGAAAAAAGGAATCAAACATGAACAGTCTGTATCTCAAACCTCTGAATCCCGAAAAGACCTTTTCCCTGGCGGACGGAATCGAGCTGTGCGTGTGCGAGGACTTCGCACCCGCGGCGTTTGACGCATATATTGCGTATCTCGGGACGCTGACGAATCTGCGGGTGAGCGCAACGAATGTCATCGGACCCCTGCGCGCCCACACCTACCGGATTGCGGGCGGCGGGATTCTGCATATCACTTACACCGAAACGGACGCGTCTCTCCGCGTTCTGCATGATCCGCTTGTCGGCGCGCTCCGCGCGCTTCCGCCGCAGAGCGCCGCGATTTCCGGCAGGATCTGTCAGCCCGTTCTGGCGGTCACGCCGCTGAACTATACGCGGCAGAATCCGATTGATTCCAACGGGATGAGCTTTGTTCTGCGCCTGGAGGACGGCTCCTTTATCATCTGGGACGGCGGCTATGCCATCGACGCGGAAAGCCTGTACTGCTATCTTTGGGACAGCTCTCCCTTTCCCGACCATCGCATCGTCATCAGCGCGTGGATTCTGACGCATTCGCACGGCGACCATTACAATTGCTTCAGCGCCTTTACCCGTCTGTTTTCGGATCGCGTAACGGTCCGTTGCTTCCTCCTGAATCCGCCGAAAGCGGGGGAGGGCGTGCTGACAAACGGGTACGAGCCGTTTCTGACCGAGGAGTTTCCGAAAATTCCGGAGCGCTATCCGAATTCCCGCGCGGTGCGGGTCCATGCGGGACAGCGTGCGGTT
>CAKSUH010000099.1 GCA_934500855.1 uncultured Eubacteriales bacterium | reverse complement strand
AGATTGACAAGAACAGAGCGAATGCCAATAAACTTATGGGCCGTTTCCTCTATGGCCTTAAGAAAAAAGCAGATTACGCGATTATTTCCCTTGAAGGTGGCAAGCCCGTTGTTGACCGCGCTGATGGACTCCAGATCGAGGTGGTCGGTCGGCTGATCGAGCAGCAGGAAATTGGAGCCGAAGAGCATCATGCGGGAGAACATACACCGCACCTTTTCGCCGCCCGAGAGAACCTTCACGGGCTTGAATACGCTGTCGCCCGAGAAGAGCATCCGCCCGAGGAAGCCGCGCAGATAGGTTTCCGTTGTCTCCTTGGAATACTGCGCCAGCCATTCGATGATGGAGAGGTCGCAGTCCTTGAAATAGGGCGTATTGTCATGCGGGAAGTAGGATTTCGTAATGCTCACCCCCCACTTGAAATCGCCGCTGTCCGCTGTGTCCTCCTCCATCAGGATGCGGAAAAGCGCGGTGATCGCCTGCTCGTTACCCACAAGCGCGATCTTGTCGTCCTTGTTGACCGTAAAGGAAAGATTTTTGAACAGCGTCACGCCGCCAACCGTTTTGGTCAGGTCGCGGACAAACAGAATATCCTTGCCCGCCACGCGGTCCATGTCAAAGCCGATGAACGGATAACGCCGCGAGGATGCGGGCATCTCCTCCACCGTCAGCTTGTCAAGCAGCTTGCGGCGGGAGGTCGCCTGACGGGATTTGGACTTGTTCGCCGAGAAACGGGAGATAAAGGTCTGCAATTCCCTGATCTTCTCCTCGGCTTTCTTGTTCTGCTGTTTCATCATGCGCTGAATCAGCTGACTGGACTCGTACCAGAACTCGTAGTTACCGACATACATTTTGATTCCGTTGTAATCGATATCCACAATGTTTGTACAAACATCATTCAGGAAATGACGGTCGTGAGAGACGACCAGAACCGTGCCGAAATAATCGGAGAGGAAGTCCTCGAGCCAAAGCACCGCGTCCATATCCAGACCGTTGGTCGGCTCGTCCAGCATGATGATATCGGGGTTGCCGAACAGCGCCTGCGCCAGCATGACCTTGACTTTTTCGCTTTCCTTGAGCGTGGACATCAGCGCTTCCAGCGATTCCACGGGCATACCCAAGCCCTGAATCAGGCGGGAGACCTCGGATTCGGCTTCCCAACCGTTCATTTCCGCAAATTCGGCTTCCAGTTCGGAGGCGCGCAGACCGTCCGCCTCGGTGAAATCCTCTTTTTCGTAAATCGCGTCCTTTTCCTTCATCACATCCCAGAGCTTGCGGTTGCCCATCATCACCGTATCCAACACGGTGTATTGGTCAAACGCGAAGTGGTCCTGCCGCAGGACCGACATCCGCACGGTGTCGGGGATGACGACCTCTCCCGTGGACGGCTCGAGTTCGCCGCAAAGGATGCGCAGGAAAGTCGACTTGCCCGCGCCGTTCGCACCGATGATGCCGTAGCAGTTGCCGGGGGTAAATTTGAGGTCGACATTCTTGAACAGAAGCTGACCGCCGAAATGAAAACTGAGGTTGTTGACTGTAATCATGTGTTCGCTATTCCGCCTTTTTTCGTTATCCTGTCTATTGTACCATAAAATGAAGGAAAATACAAGCCTTTTCGCAAAATCCATGGCTTTTCCGCCGGTTCTGCAAAAAACAGGGCGTTCTCCAAGGAGAGCGCCCCGCTTTTTCATGTGATAATGCCGGATCATTATTCTGCTGCCACAACCGTGTACCAGTCACCGTTCTGAACCACTTTGTAACCGTCAGGGACAATCACTTCGCCCTCCTGACCGGTTCTTGCGGCAGACGGATCGAACTTATAGAAGGAGCCGCCTTTGACCGTGATGGTAGCGTCGTTGTCGTTGTCGTTGCAGTTCAGCGTCCATTCCGGGTTGACGCACTTAAAGGTACCGCCTTCAATAACGATCTTCGCGCTATCCTCAGCGTAAATCAAAGACAGTTTGGATCCATCAGGTGCAATGTTGGCAAAATCGCCGCCTTTGATCGTAATCACGGATTTCGAGGAAGCGCAGACAGCCATTGCGCAATCGGAAACATAGGTGCCGTAAACCGTTGTAGCATCTACGGTAATCTGTGCAGTTCCCGTACCGTGAATTGCACCGGCTGTGCCGTTTGCCTGAATGTTGCCTGTCACTGTATGTTCGCCGTCGGTATATTCCACACGGCGGAGAACGGTTGCCGCATTAGCATCATAATTATTGCCAAAGCTGTCGTTCTCCACAGTCGCCTGTGTTGCGCGAACCTCAATGCCGAGTCCCGATACCGAGGAAGGTCTAAGTCTTGAAGAATTTGCCTCGTTGCCAACAGAGGTAGGCATATAAATCGCCACGGCAAAGGGCTTGGATTCTTCTTTGGCCTTCAGCGTGATCCAACCGTTGGTCAGCATGACATCTTTAGCCAAAGTTTTTTCGGAGTCGGCAATCGCTGCCCAGACCGCCTCGCGGCTTCCAAAAGCCTCTTCCGTTTCAACGGTACCGATCTTCAGATAATGATCCACACGGAACCAATCGCCGTTCATATTTTTGCCCCTGTTGGAGGTGTAGTCTTTGGAGAATCCTGCCTCGTACTTGAGTGCCAGGTTACCGGCGTTCACAACCTTCAGATAGACCACCTGCGTATAGCCGGGTTCCCACAGTGCATTGTCGTCAAAGAGTTTTGTTTGGTCTGTGGCTTCTTTCCAAGTCTGCATATCCGTGCTGTACATGAGCTTGACATCCAGATTGCCTGCTTGGATCTTGTTGACCCCTGTTGTCGCGGTATCGGTAAACCACGCATAGGTGGAACCGATGAGCATCGAAACGCAGAGCAGCATCGAAAGCAGACTCAGGATCAACGCTCTTTTGGTAGAAACATGCTTTGTCATTGTTTTTCCTCTCCTTTTCTTATTTTTTCAATGACATTTAT
Organism: uncultured Eubacteriales bacterium; assembly: GCA_934500855.1. Classification (GTDB taxonomy): domain Bacteria; phylum Bacillota; class Clostridia; order Oscillospirales; family CAG-272; genus UMGS1865. Next base: position 3,357 of record CAKSUH010000099.1, on the reverse strand, counting down.
GTAATCACGCCTTGCGTGTTTACATCAACACAAAAAAAGCGACAGCTTCGGCTTTTCAGCCTATCGCTATCGCTTTTGGGATATCTCGAAAAGAACCTGTTACAAAGATGCAAACAGGTCTGTCTGTCTGTCTGTCTGTCTGTCTGTCTGTCTGTCTGTCTGTCTGTCTGTCTGTCTGTCTGTCTGTCTGTCTGTCAAGGCATTGTACACGACCTGTCCCCTCCTTGTCAAGTGATTTCTTGAAAATTTTTCCTTTTGCGCTGTTATTATACCACTTTGTTTGTGCCTTGTCAAGACTTTTTTGTTATAATAATTTACAAATTTTCTTTCGGAGGGGGCAGTGGATTTCTAAAAGCACCGCATCATCAACCCAATTTTGAAAACCGGAGCATCATTCCTGAAAAATGGGGATCTCTCCAACGGAAAGATCCCCACACTGTAATTTACTTCAGCATCCCCGCAAGCACATCGCCTGCGGTCGCAAGCGCCTCTGCGGTCTTGGCAATTTCCTTGCCGCCTGCCATGGCGCTGTCGGGTCGTCCGCCGCCCTTGCCGCCGACAACCGCCGCAATCGCACCGACCAGCTTTCCTGCGTGCGCGCCTGCCGCAACCGCCGCCTTGCCCGCAACCGCCAACAGCTGCACGCCGTCCGCCTTCCGCATGGCAAGCACCGCCACGACATCCTCCTGCCGCGCTTTGATCTCGTCGCCGAGGCTCCGAAGCGCGTCGGGCGCGATTTCTCCGAGGTCCGCCGTCACCAGACGAACCGCGCCGACCTTGGTCGCCTTGGCAAGCAGGTCCTCCGTCCTGGAGCCTGCCAGCTTTGCGTTCAGTCCGTCAATCTCCTTCTTCGCCGCCGACAATTCGCCGAGAACCTGCGCCGCGCGCGCGGGAACATCCGCAACCTTCTGCGCTTTGAGCGCCTTTGCCGCATCGTTCAGCAGAGCGTTCTTTTCGGCAAGCAACGCGAGAATGCCCTCGCCCGTTACCGCTTCGATTCTGCGCACGCCCGCCGCGACCGACGCCTCGGAAACAATCTTGAACATTCCGATTTTCGCCGTGTTGTCGAGGTGCGTACCGCCGCAGAATTCGTCGGAGTGCTCACCCATGCGCACCACGCGCACGGTCTTTCCGTATTTCTCGCCGAACAGCGCCATTGCGCCCAGCTTCTTTGCTTCGTCAATCGGCATCTCGGTCATGCTTCCCGGCTGCGCCGCAAAAATGTCCGCATTGACCAGCTCTTCAACCCGCGCCAGTTCCTCGGCGGTCAGCGCCGCGAAGTGCGTGAAGTCAAAGCGGCAGACCGTATCCGAAACATAGGATCCCGCCTGCTCGACATGGTTGCCGAGCACCCGCCGCAGGGCGCTCTGGAGCAGATGGCAAGCCGAGTGGTTGCGCATGATCGCCATTCTGCGGTGCGCGTCAACTGCCGCCGTCACGGTATCGCCCTTCTTCAGAATTCCGTCCGCAACCGTGCAGAGATGGATATACACGCCGTCGCTCTTTTTGGTGTCGGTCACATTCAGAACCGTTTTGCCGACGGTCAGCGTTCCCGTGTCGCCCACCTGACCGCCGCCCTCGCCGTAGAACGGCGTGCGGTCGAGAACCACCGAGCATTCCCCTTCGGAAATCTCGTCCGCGTTCATGCCATCCGCGAGAATCGCCAGTACGCGCCCCTCATCGGTCAGCTTCTCATAGCCGGTGAACACCGTTTTGTCCAGCCCTTTGATAAGACCGCCCGTTGCGTTCGACCAGCCCGAAATGTTTGCTCTCGCTTCTCTTGCGCGAACCTTCTGCGCCTTCATCAGCTCGTCAAATCTTGCGTCGTCAAGCGTCAGTCCCGCTTCCTCGGCAATCTCCCGCGTCAGGTCAATCGGGAAGCCGAAGGTATCGTACAGTTTGAACACATCTTCACCCGAAAGCTGCGTTTTGCCCGCCTTCTTCGCGTCCTCAATCATGCCCGAGAGGATCGAAAGTCCCGCGTCAATGGTCGCGTCAAAGCGCTCCTCCTCCATGGCAATGACCTTGAGGATATAGTCGCGCTTCTCGTCCAATTCGGGGTATGCGCGGTCGGATTCGCCGATCGCAACCTTGCAAAGCTCGGGCAGGAAGGAATGGTTGATGCCGAGCAGCTTTCCGTGGCGGCAGGCTCTGCGCAGAATGCGGCGCAGGACATAGCCTCTGCCCTCGTTGGAGGGAATCACGCCGTCCGAAATCATGAACATTGCCGAGCGGATGTGGTCGGTCACCACGCGGATGGAAATATCGGTTGCCGCGTCCTTGCCGTAGGTCTTGCCCGCCACGGCGCAGACCGAATTCAGCACCTTGCGGATGGAGTCGACCTCAAACATATTGTCCACGCCCTGCATCACGCACGCGAGGCGCTCCAGACCCATTCCCGTGTCGATATTCTTCTGCTTCAGTTCGGTATAGGTCCCGTCTCCCATGTTGTTGAACTGCGAGAACACATTGTTCCAGATCTCCATATAGCGGTCGCAGTCGCAACCGGGCTTGCAGTCGGGCGAGCCGCAGCCGTACTTTTCGCCGCGGTCAAAGTAAATCTCCGAGCAGGGACCGCAGGGACCGGTTCCGTGCTCCCAGAAGTTGTCCGCTTTCCCCAGTCTTACCACATGCGCGGGGTTCACCCCCACCTTGTCCACCCAGATGTGATAGGCTTCTTCGTCATTCTCATAGATCGAGGGCCAGAGCAGATCGGACGGAATTTCCAGCACATCGGTCAGAAACTCCCACGCCCACGGAATTGCCTGCTCCTTGAAGTAGTCGCCGAACGAGAAATTCCCCAGCATTTCAAAGAAAGTTCCGTGCCGTGCAGTGTGTCCCACGCGCTCCAGGTCGGGCGTGCGGATGCACTTCTGACAGGTCGTCACGCGATGCCTCGGCGGCTCCTCCTCGCCCGTAAAATACTTTTTCATCGGCGCCATGCCCGAGTTGATGAGCAACAGGGATTTATCGTTGATCGGAACCAACGGGAACGAGGGCAACCGCAAATGCCCCTTGGATTCAAAGAACGAGAGATACTTCTCCCGCAAATCGTTAAGCGATGTCCATTTCATAGGTAAACAGTCCTTTCCTATTCTCACTACGGAAAATTACAGATAGAATTAGTATATCACATTCCCCCCCGCTTGTCAACCTTTTCAGGCAAAAAAACGGGAAAGGCCTCGGGCTTTGCCCGAACCCACTTAGGGAACTTCTTAGAAGAAGTTCCCTAAGAACCCTCAAGAATTTCACCACAGGGCGGGATTCCCTACGGAATTCCGCCCTGTGGTGAAAGTTTTTGGGGATTTTTAAGGGACTTTTTTCAAAAAGTCCCTTAAATGGGGTTTGGGGCAACGC
>CAKSUH010000098.1 GCA_934500855.1 uncultured Eubacteriales bacterium | reverse complement strand
AACAGAAAAAGGTGCGTACAACCGAAGTTCTACGCACCGAAAAACGCAAACCCCGATTGCTGTCACACAAACGAATCGGAAACGCTTTCGCACACCCAAATCAGCGGAGCTTGCATTTTTGCCTGTTCCATATTTGGGTGTAGCAGAAAAAGGCATGGTTTTCCCTGTCTGAGAAAGCATCCCGTTTACATGATTCGATTGTGTGACGGATACAGTATACCATACTTTCATTGAATTTGCAAGACTTTTTCCGAAAAAAACAGAAAAAGCACCCTGCGAAGCAAATCCGCAAAGCGCTTTTTTGTATTTGTATGTATGAATTTTACCGTCCGTATTCGTTTCGTCCCTGACCGCTGTAATTCAGAATTCCGCGATCGACCGCGACAGCCCGCAGGGCACAGTCAAACCCGAGAAGGAAAGCAAGCACATCGATTGTGTAGAGTAAGATCCGAGACACTTTTTTCATTGCCGAAGCCCGTTTGCACCCTGACCGACAGACAGTGCTTTCGTTCCTTTCTTTCAGTATGCCTTATTATAGCATACTTTCGTCGGCTTGTCAAGGGTTTTTGCAAACTTTTTCCGATTTCGGCAAATTTACTCTTGTTTATTCGACATTATCTGCCATTTTCCTATCAGTTTCGGAAAAATATTGAGAAGGTCAGAATCATCAGGTAGGTCACCCAGACCGAATGAAACAAGAGAATCAGACCGCCGAGGCGGCTCACGCGGAAAAAGCTGACGGTCACGAGCAACGCAAGGACCAGAATCATGACCGCTTCCAGAACCGCCAGAAAGACCATTGCCGAGACGAACAGCGTGGGATACCAACAAAGTTCCAATACCATCAGCAGGACAAAAAGCATACATCCCCGGTACTTCTCCCCTGCGCAACCTCTCTCCCGCCAACCGAGAACCAGTCCCGCCGCGCAACCGACGGTTACGAACGAGAGAAACCGCAAAAAGGTCATGAGCCAGACCGGCGGAACAAGATCCGCAATTCCGAGCGCCAACATCACGCCGTAAGGGTGACCGCTCACGCCTCTGACAATGACATACGCGATCGCGCACAGGCACCCGCAGATGACCGCAAGCACCGGCGTGGTCTGTCGCATCTCTGCACTCATCCAGCCGAGTGTGGACATTCTTCCGTATTTCTTCCGATACATGAACCCGCACCTCCCTCAGGTGCCGATTCTCTTCCGCACCCGTCCCCATCCTATGCGCGGGCAGGCATGAATATGACGGACAGCCGGAACTTTGCTCCCCTTTCGCGCGTTTTTCCTCCCGTCACGCCTTGTCGCGTCTGATGCGAAGCATCCCGTGGACCGCTTTTTCAATAATCAGGACCAGCGTCATTCCGGTTGCAATCCCGAGGATTTCCTCAAAGGTGGAAACCGCCTTGGAAAAGCAATCGCTCCAAGCGCCGTCCACCGCGAACCGCATCGTCTGATACAGCCCCTTCCCCGGGACCAGAGAGATCATTACAGCCAACAGAAACACCGTTTTGGGAACCTTCAGAAGCCGCGAAATCAAAGCGGAATACCCGCTCCCGGCAAAGGACGCAAGCAGAATGGCAAAGAAAGGATTCATTCCCGCTTTGCCGCAAAGCAACCACAGCAGGCAGGTCAGCGCGCCCCCCGCCGCGGTAACCGGGAGCTGCCTTCCGTGCAGGCAGAACAGCAGGGAAAACCCGAGCGTTCCGACTGTTCCCGACAGCAACACAATCCAATCCTGTCCCGTCATAGCAAGCCTCCCAAAAGCATCAGCGAAAGCGCAACTCCCGCCGCAAGCGCAAGCGATTTGATAATTGCCTCGGCGATTCCCATCAGCCCCGAGAGCGTGTCCCCCACCAACAGGTTTTCAATGGAGCCGGTCAGCGAGGCTCCGGGAATCAGGAGCATGATAACGCCGAACATGATGTGGTCCACCGAACTTCCGATCCCGACAAGAACGGTCAGTATTGCAAGAATTCCCGCCACAAACGAAGCATTGAAATTATACAGCACGCGGTTGACCGAAAGCCGCGCGGAAAGAATCTCCATTCCGAACACACCCGCCCCAACCAGAAGCGCCGCCAGACAGTCCCCGATTCCGCCTCCGAAAAACGCGGTAAAGGAAAATGCCACAATCAGTGCGCCGAGCGCACGCGCCCATGTTTTCGGCGCGCTCCTTGTCATCGCTTCGTCAAACAGCCGCGCCGCTTCGGCAGGCGAAACAGGCGTCGCGCAAAGCCGCCGCGAGAGCGAGTTCATCTCCTCCACACGGCGCATATTTTTTCGGTTTCCGTAAATTCGACGGGTCAGCGTAAACTGATTTCCGTCACCGTCGGTTACGCTGAGGACAATCAGGGAGGTAATTGCAAATACATCAACCCGCGTGGCGCCGTAAGCCCGACTGATTCGGGTGACCGTATCCTCCACACGGCTGATCTCCCCCTCGGAATACAGAATCTGCGCGCCGATGTCAAGCGCCACTCCGACTCCGTCCCGCAGACGGCACGGGTCCTTCTCCGTATCTTTCGCAGTCATTGCCGTTCCTTTCATACAAAAGTTTCCACGCTGATTATATCATAAAAGCCGTACTTTTGCAAGAGAAAAACGGAATTTTACAACCGATAAATCAACAGCGCGGCGATGTAGGCAAACAGGAGCGGATACAGCAGACGGCGCGGGCGGCTCTGGACCGTCAGCGTGGCGGCGCAGGGAAAATAAAACAGATAAAACACGGTCAGGGAAAGCGCCGATCGGCGGTTCAGTATTCCAAGCGTTCCCAACGCTTTGCCGATCCCTGCGGGGCTTCCCTCCCCAAGCAGAACGCCGAACGCAGAGAGCGTTGCCTCCTTTGCGCCGATTCCGCAAAGAAGCGCCGACGCCACACGCCAGTCTCCGCAACCGATCGGTCGAAGAAGCGGCGCAAGGAACCCGCCGAGGACTGCAAGGACGCTTTGCTCAACGGGAACCATGCCCGCCTGCCCGAAGCGGAAATGCGACAGAAGCCACACGCCGACCGAGGTCAGAAGAATCGGACCTGCCGCACGGGAAAAGAAGTGTGTCAGTTGTTCGCAGACAGCCCCCGCCAGATCGGATGCGGTCGGCAGTCGCAAAAGCGGAAGCGCATCGGAATGCAGGGTCGGAGTTGCTGCGCCGCGCGTCAGCCGTGCTTCGACCGCGCAGAACAGCAAAAACACCGCTCCGCTCAGGATCCAGAGCAGCGCGCAGATCCACCACCCGCTATCCCCGAAAAATGCTTCCGAAACCGTCAGGCAAAGCGGGATCCGCGCAGAACAGGCAACCGCAGGAAGATAGCGGGCGCAACGGCGGCGCGCACAGCCGTCCCGCATTCCGCGCGTGCAAAGGACTGCGGGAACCGAGCATCCGAAGCCGAGCAAAAGCGGGGTGACCGCGTCTCCCCGCAATCCGAACCGCCGAAAAAACCGATCAAACAGCCGTGACGCACGGGAAAGATACCCCGACTGCTCCAAAAAAGTCTGTACCGAAAACAGCAGGAGCAGTCGCGGAAAAAAGCCGAGGATTGCGCCCACCCCGCCGAGCACCCCGTCCGTCAACAGCGAGCGAACCCACGCCGCCGCGGGAAGCCGCCCCGGCAGAGCGGAAAGCGGAACGAGGCAGAACGCCGCAAAACCATCGGACAACAGCGAACCGAACGGTCCGAATACCAACCACAGGACCGCCGCCATCACGAGAAAAAACAGCGGAAATCCGAAGCCGGGACGCAACAGCACACGATCCCAAGCGGCAACCCGCCCGATCCGTTCGCTTCTGACCGCTCCGACCTCCGCCGCCAGCGCCGCCAAACGGGACGGCAGCAACCGCCCGACGGCGGGGAGTTCGCTTCCGTCCGAAAAGATTCCGCGCAACCGTTCCGCTCCGACTCCCGACCGAGCAGACAGAGGCAGTACCGGAACGCGAGACAGCGCGGACAGCGCCCGTGCGGACGGCATTCTCTCCAGCTCGTCACAGAAATTCAGGATCAGGACGGTCGGGACTGACGGAAACAGCGCCCGATTCATTTCGCATAACAGCGGATACTGCGCGTCAAGGCAGGTCGCGTCACAAACGGCAAGCACAAGGTCCGGACGATGCGCACGCAGATGCGTTACGGTGACGCGCTCATCCTCCGATTGCGCTTCAACCGCACGAAGTCCGGGCAGGTCGGTAAGCTGCCAGTCGGTCCCGGACACCCGCGCAGTAAGCGCATCCACCGTGACCCCCGCGCGGTTGCCCACCCCCGCACGCTTCCCCGTCAGCAACCGAAACAGCGAGCTTTTCCCGCAATTCGGCGCTCCCACAAGCACGGCTTGTTTCATACTTTGTCCTCCGAAAAGAAACTTCCTTTGAGCATATGCGAAAGCCGGAGCGAAAATGAACCGATTCCATGCACGGTTTTGCCTGTGCCGAAAACGCACCGAAAAGGGACAGCCGAGGGTCCCTACCGCAGACAAATCGGACGGCAGGATGTTTTTTTCAAAAATCCCGATTTTTTTCAAAAAAGGTATTGACAAACGGGAAGAAATCTGATATAATATCCGTTGTTAATGCGGCATCGCCAAGCGGTAAGGCAACGGACTCTGACTCCGTCATTACCTAGGTTCGAATCCTAGTGCCGCAGCCAAAAAACCTTCCCGAACTTCGTTCGGGAAGGTTTTCCTTTTTCACTCTTCACAATTCAACCATCAAATCAAATCATTTGAAACACTTCGGGAGGCTCTCATGGCTGTCCGTTTTTCTCATACAAAAAAAGCACAGGGTGAAATCCGGATGACGGACGGCTCTCTGTGGAAAAATATGCTCCTGTTCAGCATTCCGCTGATGCTGTCCCAGCTGTTGCAGGTACTCTTCAACATGGCGGATGTGGCGGTTGTCGGCAAATTCTCAAGTGCGGAAGCCTTGGGTGCGGTCGGCTCAACCACCATCCTTGTCTCCCTGTTTACGGGCTTCCTCATCGGAATGGGAAGCGCGGTTAATGTCCGCGTGGCGCAACACCTCGGCGCTCGCGAAAAGGCGCGTACATCGGCTACCATCCGCACCTCGTTTGTCATCTGCCTTGCAACGGGCTGTATCATTACGGTGCTCTGCCTGTTTTCCGCGCGGTTTATGTTGGAACTGCTCGGCACGAAGGAGGATCTCATCGAGGGGGCTGTCCTCTATTTCCGCATCTACGCGCTCGGAATGCCCGCGCTCGGAATCTTCAACTTCGGCAACGGCGTGCTCAGCGCGAACGGAGACACGAAACGCCCGCTTGCCTATCTGATGATCGCGGGACTTCTGAATGTCATGTTCAACCTGTTTTTCGTCATCGTCTGCGGCATGGCGGAGGACGGCGTTGCGCTCGCCAGTATCATCACGCAATATGTATCCGCAGTGCTCATTCTGATCCACATGGGACGGCAGACCGATGACTGTGCCTTCCGCCTCCGTGATCTGAAAGGCGGGATTGACGGTACGGAAGGAAAGCGCGTCCTCGGTCTCGGAATTCCGGCAGGACTTCAGAACGCCATTTTTGCCGTTGCCAATCTCTTTATTCAGGGTGCGGTCAACTCCTTTGAATCGGTCATGGTGGAAGGAAACTCCGCCGCCGCAAACGCCGATGCCATCATCTACAACACCATGGCGGCATTCTATACCGCCTGCTCGACCTTCATGGGTCAGAATCTCGGCGCGGGAAAACGGGATCGCGTGCTGAAAAGCTACTTCATCGGCATTGTATATTCCTTTGCGGTGGGCGCGATCCTCGGCGGCGCGCTGTTCCTGTTCGGCAAAGAATTCCTGTCCCTGTTCACCAACGAAGAAGCGGTTGTGGAAGCGGGACTGTTGCGGACGCGGATCATGTGCTTCTCCTATGCGGTCAGCGCTTTCATGGATTGCTCCATCTCAGCCAACCGCGGAATCGGAAAAAGCCTTGTGCCGACAATCATCGTGATTATGGGCTCCTGCGTGTTCCGTATCGTGTGGATTTATACCGTGTTCGCTCATTTTCAAACCATCCCTTCCCTGTATCTGCTGTACATCTTCTCGTGGACGATTACCGCGATCGCGGAAATCGTTTGCTTTACCGTCAACTACAGAAAGTTGGCGGCGAACAAAATCTGAAGCCTTTCAACTTCCCATGCCCCCGTATGGGAGGTTGAAAGGCTGTAGACAAAAGGTGTTATCCCCCCAAAAAAGAACAATGCCGAACGACGCTTTTTCTTTGACCATGTAGGCGCAAAGAGAAAAGCACACTTTGCTTCGCAAAGCTGCAAAAAGAAAGCGCCGCAAG
>CAKSUH010000097.1 GCA_934500855.1 uncultured Eubacteriales bacterium | reverse complement strand
ATCTACGCCAACAACCTCGATTTCCGCGATTTCCCGATCCTGCCCGAGCTTCACAAGCTGCTGGATATTGCGGAAATGCACATTGAGAACGACGCAAACGCCGCCGCTTGGGGCGAAGCCATTGCGGGCGCGGCAAAAGGCAGCAAGTCCTCGGTCATGATTACGCTCGGAACCGGCGTCGGCGGCGGCATCGTGGATGGGGGCAAGGTCTACAAGGGATTCAACAATGCGGGCGGTGAGCTGGGGCATATTGTCATCCGCGTGGACGGTCGTCCCTGCACCTGCGGGCGGCACGGCTGTTGGGAGGCGTACTCCTCGGCAACGGGTCTGATTAACATGACCAAGGAAAAGATTGAGGAATGCAGGCAGACCGGGCGCGAAACGGTGATGACAAAATTGGTTGCCGAAAAAGGCAAGGTCAACGGTCGCACGGCATTTGACGGCAAGCGGCTCGGCGACGCGGCGGCGTGCGAAGTGGTGGATGAGTATATCAAGTACCTTGCAAGCGGCATTGCGAGCATGATCAACATCTTCCAGCCCGAGGTCCTTTCCATCGGCGGCGGCATCTCCAACGAGGGACAGTACCTTCTGGATCTGGTCGTTCCGCGCGTCCGCGAACAGCAATACGGAACCGATCTGGTCCCGCTGACCGATATCCGCATCGCGCAACTGCGCAATGACGCGGGCATCATCGGCGCGGCGGTCCTCGGTATGTAACGGCAATGCGCCGCTCCCATTTATGCTGATTTTTCTGACCGAGCGAAAACTGATCGGTCTCGAGCTGACCCGCATTCTGTCCGACGCGGGGCTTCCCGTTCTGATGGAGCGCCCCGAAACGGCGGAGTATCTCTGCCGCGAACACACGGTCGGCGCGTTGCTGATTGACGGCATTCCGAACATTTCCGCCGCCCGCGCGCTTTGTAACCGGATGCGTGCGGAGTACCGCGATATGCCGATCATGCTGATCCTGCCCCCGAAAGCAACCTCGGACACGGCGGCAGACCTCGTGATCCGTGCCTTCTCCCTGCAGGAAATTGCACGGGAGGTCCTTGACCTCTGCGCAGACTGCGGATGGCGGCCGCAGATGTCAACTTACACGCTGTTCATATCCGAACAGCCTGCCGACACCCGCCTGCTCGGCTACCGTATGGCTCTTTCTCCCCGCGAGCATCAGATCCTGCGCATCGTTTATCTGCGCGCACCGGAACCGGTCTCGCGGAGCGAACTGCTGTCCGCCTGCTTTCCGGAAGGCTCGCAACGCGCGGAAAACCTGACCGTTCAGGTCAGCCGCATCAATCACAAAGCCCGCGAAATCGGCGGATTGCCGCTGATCGAAAGCATTTACGGAAAAGGCTACATCCTCCGCCGAGGCATCGTGCGGAATTAAGGCAACACCGCAGAAGGAAAAGAACACCGCTTCGGCGGTCCCTTCTCCCTCTGCGTTTTTCGTTTATCGCACGACAGACAGAAAGATCAACAGCGTCACGCAAAGAACCGCAGGAACACGGTGCGCCCGTCGGGGGAAAAAGCGCCCGAACAATCGCCGCACAACGGCAAGGCAGACCGCACTCCGCATCAGACAGGCAAGGTAATCGGGAAGGTAGGAAAAGCCCTCCAGCCGAAAAAAGTAGGGGCCGACCGAGATAATCCGCACCGCATAGGCATACGGATACGGATACCGCGCGGCGAGCGCGGGACCGAAAGTCAGAAGCGTCTGAAGCACGCAGATCAGCAGGATTGCACAGCCTGCGGCGGTTCCGATCACCAAAGCCTGCTCTCCGCGGCGCGGCAGGACCAACGCAAAATAGGCGCTGAGCAGGACCAGCGGCAGCAGCGTTTCGCGCCACAGATGCAACAGCGGGTGCAGGAGCGCCCGCCAACCGTCGGGCAGTTTCAGCGCAATGTTTTCGGGGCGGTAATCGGGCGCGCCCGCCGAGAACAGCCCGACCGTGCAGAATACAACCGCCGCAAACGCAAGCAGTGCAAAGATGTCGATTCCCCGATCCCCGATGGAAGAGAGCCATACCGCACAACCGAGAAACAGCAGAGAAAGCACGGGTTTTCCGCCGCTCGGCAGGATTGTCTCAAACGAAAAAGACAGATAATCCCATATACAGTCAAAAGCGGAAAACAGCGAATAGATTCCGAGTAAAAGCTCAACGGCGGCCGAACGCAACCGTTTTGCCGTCCTGCCCGCAAGCGGCGTTCGGAACAGGCGGCGCAGAAGCGGATAGCAGACCGTTGCGGGAATCAGCGCGCCGAGCACCGACAGAAGGAACAGAAGCAGCGTCCCGCTTCCGCCGCCGCGCCACGGAAATCGAATCAGCGTATTCCCGACCGTAAACAGCGCCGCCAGCGCGATTTTATGAAGCCCAAAGGGCTTCTTTTTTGTCTCTGTCATGGATGTCCCTCCGCTTTTTCGGTCCGCTTTTCGCCGACCTGCGGAAATTCGGACAGCACCGTTTTCCCGCTTCCCTCCGGCGCCGGGATAAAGCGCGGCAGAGAGGTCCGGTCCGCCTGTTCCGCAAGCTCATAAACGCGACAGCGTATCTCCCTGTTCTCCGCAAGCATAGCCTGAAGGTCATACCCCATGGCGGGAGTGGATACCCCGCCGAGCGCCAGAAGCGCGGCGGCATCCGGAGCAGTCACGACCTGCGTTTCGGGCGGCAGGGAATGCTCCGACAGGAGTGCGTCAAACTCCGCGTCCGACACGCCGTCCCCGAACACCATCACCGCGCAGTGACCGAACAGCGGTGCGCGCGGAAAGCCCGAAAGCGCCGCACCGTATGCCTCTGCGGCTGTCGCTCCCGAAGCGCCGAGGACCCGCCGCTCCGCATCGTTCCCTTCTCGCGGAATCAGGACTTCAAGAGAGATGCGGATCCCCTCTCCGTCCGCATCCGCGCCGATTGCCGCCACCAATGCGCCCTGCTCCGGTTCCTGCCTGCGCAGTCCCCGACAGGATAACAGGGAAAACGCCGCAAGGCAGGCGCAAAGGGTGCCAGCAAGGTGCCGCAATCCGTTACCCTTCACGCCGTTTGCCTCCTCTCTGCCGCACACGATTGCGCGAAAACGCAGGGCGTGTGCGCATAAAACGCCACGGAAGCCGCCACGCGGTGTCCTTCAGTCCCTGCAGATCGGGACGCTCCAAGGGGGAAAGGTACGGAAATCCGTAGGAGGTCAGTCCCGTCAGCCGAACCGCAATGACCGTCAGCCCGAGGAAGCACCCGGGAAGTCCCGACAACGCCGCGAGCAGGACCATTCCGACCCGTGCATAAAGCACCGCTCCGCGCAGACGCGGAACCATCAGCCCCGCTATGCCCGAAAGCGCCACCGCAATCAGCATCGGTGCGCTGACAAGCCGCGCCTCCACCGCTGCCTCGCCGATTACAAGTCCGCCGACGATTCCGAGCGTATGCCCGAGCTGTTGCGGCATCCGCGCCCCGGTTTCTCCGAGCAGCTCCAGAACCGCGATCAGTATCAAGCATTCGGTCAGGGATGAAAACGGCACGCCGGCACGGGATTGCGCGGCGGAAAGGAGCAGGAAAGTCGGAAGCAGGCGGGTATGATGGGTCAGAAGCGCAAGGTAAAGGGCGGGAACCGAAACCGTGAGAAAAAAGCTGACATATCGCATCAAACGACCGACCGACGACACCCAGAAACTCTGGTAATAGTCCTCGTCCGACTGAAAATTTTCGCAGAACAGATACGGAACCGTCAGCACCACGGGAGTCCCGTCCACAATCAGCGCCACCCGCCCCTCCAACAGCTTGGCGGCGATCACATCGGGGCGCTCGCTGCTTCCCGTTGTCTCGAACAGCGAAAAGGGGTGGTCGCGCGTCAGTTCCGCAATGTAGTTCGCGTCCAGAATGCCGTCAATCGAAATTTTCTCCAACCGCCGTCTGACTTCGCGCACCAGACGCGGACGGGCAAGCGAGGCAAGGTAGCAGACGAACACCGCCGTATCGGTCCGACGCCCCACGCGCAGGACTTCCACCGCAAGGTCGGGCGTTTGGAGCCGACGGCGGAGCTGGGACAGATTCAGCATGGCAACCTCGTCAAAGCCTTCCCTCGGTCCCTTCTGTACGGCTTCGTTTTCGGGTTCGCTGATGCCGCGTGTCCGAAAGCCCTTGGTATTGATGACAAGTGCTGCCGACGCGCTCTCTGCCAGAAGCACGCTGTCTCCGTAAAGCAGAGCGCGAAGCAGTTCCCGCACCCGAGTGCATCTTTTGACATCCCCCGCATAGAGCACTGTCTCGCAAAACCACTGCGCGGGGTCTCCCTGCACGGGTTTGGAAAGAAGCAACGGGCGGATAATCGCATTGCAGATCAGTTCGTTGTTCACCATACCGTCCAGATACAGAAGCACGCATCGCATACCCGCCCCCACGCGGATTTCGCGAAAGCAAAAGGTCCCGTCGCGGCTGAACAATTCCCGCAGCATCCGAAAATCCGAATCGTAATTCCCGGAAAGCGACCGACCGTCCTCTACGGCACAAACAGGCATCTTCTCACCTCCGTTTTGGCTTTATCATGCCCGAAAGATGCGTGTCCGATACGGTTTTGCTTCTTCTTTTCTATTATTTTGAATAAGAACCGTTTTCATTCTTATTTCATAAAGAAAAAGCGGGCGAAGGTTGCTTTTTGTCATACTTGATTCATAAATATTTTTCCGATTGCCCCTTTCAATCATCTGTTCACAGGTATATAATAAATAGAATGGATTCAGACAGAATGAAAGGAGTCCGGGCTTTGAAAAAACTGCTTCGCTATCTCAAACCCTACACCAAAGAAAGCATCATCGCGCCGCTGTTCAAACTGCTGGAAGCCGGCTTTGACTTGCTGGTTCCGATCGTCGTCAAAAAGATTATGGACGACGCCATTCCCGCAGGTGACACAGCCGCCATCTGGAAACTTTGCGGGGTTCTGGTTCTCTTTGCTCTGGTCGGGTTGCTCTGCTCGATTACCGCGCAGTACTTTGCGGCACGCGCGGCGGTCGGCTTCGGTACCGATCTGCGACGCGCGCTCTTCCGCAAAATCGGCGGGTATTCCTACGGTCAGACCGACCGCGCGGGAACCTCAACGCTCATCACCCGCATGACCGCAGATGTCAACCAACTGCAAACCGCCACCAACCACACGCTGCGCCTGTTGCTCCGTTCGCCGATTATCGTCATCGGTTCGGCGATCTTTGCCTTTACCATCAACGCGCGGGGGGCAACGGGCGTTGTGGTGGTCATCCCGCTTCTGGCGGCGGTGGTCTTGTCCATCATGCTCGGCGGCGTACCGCTCTACCGCAAGGTGCAGAAGGGGCTGGACCGTGTGACCTCTCTCACGCGCGAAAATCTCACGGGCGTGCGGGTCATCCGCGCCTTCCGCAAGGAAGCGGAGGAAACCGAGCGCTTTGACAAGGCGAACCGCGCGCAGACCGCCATGCAGAACACGGTCGGTCGCATTGCGGCGCTGATGAATCCGCTCACGCTTCTGATTATCGACGGCGGCATCATCGCCCTGCTTTACTCCGGGGCAATTCAGGTGGACGCGGGCATCATGACAAAGGGCGATGTGTTCGCGCTGACCAACTATATGTCGCAGATCCTTGTGGAACTGGTCAAGCTGGCAAACACCGTTATCATGATCAACAAGGGCTTTGCGGGCGCGGCGCGCATTGAGGCGGTGCTCGCAGAGCCGACAGGAATGTCCGTGGACAATTCGCTTCCCGCTCCCGCGAACGCCGCGGGGACTGCGGTTGCGTTCGACCGCGTGGGACTGACCTACTCCGAGGGCGCAGAACCGTCGCTGACCGACATCAGCTTTACCGCCGCCCCGGGGGAAACCATCGGCATCATCGGCTCCACGGGTTCGGGCAAGACCTCCGTGGTCAACCTGATCGCGCGGTTTTATGACGCAACGGAGGGAACGGTTTCCGTGGACGGCGTGAATGTCAAAGCGCGTGCCCCCGAGGCGTTGCGGGAAGAGATCGGCATCGTTCCGCAAAAGGCGGTGCTGTTCCGCGGAACCGTGCGCTCCAATCTGCTCTGGGGGCGCAACGGCGCGACCGACGACGAGCTGTGGGCGGCTCTGGAGCAGGCGCAGGCGAAGTCCTTTGTGGAAGAGAAAGAGGGCGGATTGGACGCGCCCGTTGCGCAGAACGGAAAGAATTTCTCGGGCGGTCAGAGGCAACGGCTGACGATCGCGCGGGCGCTTGTGCGCAAGCCTTCGATTCTGATTCTCGATGACAGTTCCTCGGCGCTCGATTACGCAACCGATGCGGCGTTGCGCGCGGCGATCCGCAATCTGAACTACCATCCAA
>CAKSUH010000096.1 GCA_934500855.1 uncultured Eubacteriales bacterium | reverse complement strand
CGGTCTATCTGCCGGGGGTGGAGACGTTCGAGCGACTGCCGATTGCGAAAACGGTTCGGGATACGGTGTTCGGAACACTGGATACGCAACTGGGTTACTGCTACGGTTTCAACGATCGGCTGAATGCAACCGAATGGCACGCGTCAAGCGAAGTCAACATCGCGGTGACCGATCTTGTGCTGATTCTCGGCAGACGTCAGGAGTTTAACGCACGGGGAATGCTCTGTTCCGCACGCATGAAAGCCTTCTTCCTGCCTGCCGGAAGCGCCGTGGAAATCTACGCAACCACGCTCCACTTCTGCCCCTGTCAGGCACAGGCCGGTGGATTTGGCTGTGTGGTAGGACTGCCGAAGGGGACGAATCTGCCGCTTGACGAAAAGCCGGACGATCCGCTTCTGTTCCGCCGCAACAAGTGGCTTCTGGCGCATGAAACGAATACCGATCTGATCGCACGCGGCGCGGTCGCGGGCATTACGGGAGAAAACCTATGCGTTATACATTAGGCATCGACTTCGGCGGCGGAGCGGCGAAAGCGACTCTGCTTTGCGCGGACGGGCAAATCGCTGCCACCCATACCGTGGAGTATCCGACCGCACATCCGACCGCCCGCGCGTGCGAGCAGAATCCCGCCGACTGGTGGAATGCGCTCTGCGCCTGCACACGGGAGGTTCTTGGGAAAGGGAACATCCGGGCCGGGGAGATTGCCGCAGTCGCATTGGATTCCGCCACGCATTCGGCGGTGGTCTGCGACGGGAATATGACCCCCCTGCGCCCCTGCATCCATTGGACGGACAGCCGGAGCGCGGAGCAGGCGGCAGGACTGCGGCGGATGCACGGCGCGGAGATCTTTGCAAAAACCTACCACAGCCCCGACACCGTCTGGACACTTCCGCAGTTGCTGTGGCTGAGGGAAAACGAGCCGCAGATTTACGAAAACATCCGGTATGTTCTGTTTGAAAAGGACTGGCTTTGCTATTGCCTGACCGGAGTCCTCTGCACCGACCGCATCGAGGCGGCGGGGAGTATGCTTTACAACTGCGAACGCGGAGAATGGGATGCCGACCTGTGCGCGCTTGCCGGGCTGACGGCAGAGCAGCTCCCGCCGCTCTGCGCGCCAACCGATTCCGCCGGAACCGTTACCGCGACAGCCGCCGCAAAAACGGGGCTGGCGGAGGGGACACCCGTCATCTGCGGAACAACCGATACCTGTATGGAAATTCTGGCATCGGGGGCGATCCGCGAGGGGGACATGACCGTCAAACTCGCCACGGCAGGGCGCATCTGCGTTATCACCGACCGTGCTTGCCCCGACCGTCAGCTGGTCTGCTATCCTCACGCCGTGCGCGGGCTGTGGTATCCCGGAACGGCAACAAAAGCCGCCGCGTCCGCTCTGCGCTGGTATCGCGACACCTTCGGGGGCAGCTACCGTGAGATTGACGCCGCCGCCGACACGGTTTCCGTCGGCTGTGAGGGGCTGATGTTCCATCCGTATCTCAACGGCGAACTGACCCCGTATGCCGATCCCGCCCTGTGCGGCAGTTTCGTCGGCGTGCGCTCCACCCATACGAAAGCCCACTTTGACCGCGCGGTGCTGGAGGGCGTTGCGCTCTCGCTTCTCGATTGCTACCGCTATCTGGAAACGCTCGGCATTCCGCACGGGAATACCGCCACGCTCATCGGCGGCGGCGCGGGAAGTCCGCTGTGGGGGCAGATTGTTTCGGATTGCTTGGGATTGACCCTGACCGTCACCGAAAACAGCGATTCCTCCCTCGGCTCTGCCATGCTTGCGGGGGTCGCGGTCGGACTGTTCGAAGGCTATGACCAAGCCGTGGCGCACTGCGTCCGCACGGTTCGGATGCTGACCCCGAATGAAGAGAACACGAAGCGTTACGCGGAACTGTACAAAACCTACCGCCGCGTGCATGACGCACTGGCGCCGATCTACAGCGGAGGGAAAACATGAGGATTGCGGTCTGTGTGCGGCAGGGGCTTGACGGCGAACTGAACCCGTTTGACGCATCGGCATATGAGATTGCCCTGTCGGAAGCGGGTGCGGAGGTCATCCTCATCAGCATGGGCGTTCCCAAAACCGCCGATCTGCTCCTGCACCTGACCCGTCTCGGCGCGTCCCGTGCGGTTCTGCTGTCCGATCCGATCTTTGCCGGCTCGGATACGCTTGCAACCGCCTATGTGCTGTCCTGCGCGATGGAAAAACTGAAGCCCGACCGCATTCTCTGCGGCAGAAAAACGCTGATCGGAGACACGGGACAAGTGCCGCCGATGCTCGCGGAGATGGCGGGCTATGAATTCCTGCCCGATGTGCTGACCGTTGCCGACGGGAATGCCGTGACACGGGAGGGAAACCGTAACATTCCGCCCCGCGCCCTGCTTGCGGCGGAAAAGCAGGCGGTTCTGCGATTGCCGTCCCTGCTGTCCCGCGTGGGAACGGTGGAAACATGGAACGCCGCCGACATCGGGGCTGACCCCATGCGGTGCGGGCTGAACGGCTCGCCCACACGGGTGCTTGAAACCCGGGAGAACACCGCAGGCAGACGGAAATGCCGCATTCTTCAGCTGCGCGACCTGCCGGAAATCTTTGCCGAAGCCCTGCGGGAGAGGCGGGAACGGAGCGCACCGCAGGGGAACGGGGAAAAGCTCCCGTGCGTTCTGTCGGTCGGTTCGGAAGCCATGTCCTTTGCGCGGACGGTCTGCGACAATCCGCAGGAAATCCCGTTATGCTCCGTCGCGGAACTGGCAGAAGTCATTGCGCAAAAAAAGCCGGATGCGGTGCTGTTCGGGAATGATCCCGCATCACGGGAGACTGCCGCGCGGCTGGCGGCGAGGGAAAAGCTCGGACTGTGCGCCGACTGTACCGCCGTGACCGCAGAGAACGGGAGGGCTGTTCTGTACCGCCCCGCGCTGTCGGGCAGTCTGATTGCAAAGATTGTGTCGGAAACGGTACCGGCACTGGCAACCGTCCGATGCCGCACCGAGCGGAGTTCGTCCCTGATCGTTGCGGCAGGCTACGGCGTGAGGAAAGAGTTGAATGCAGTGCGTGCCATGGCGACCCGCCTCGGCGCGGACTTTGCCGTCTCGCGCAAGCTGGTGGACGGCGGCTTTGCCCCGTACCGCGAGCAGGTGGGGCTGACCGGAAAGACCGTTTCCCCTGCGGTTTATCTTGCCGTCGGCATTTCGGGCGCGGTGCATCACCTTGCGGGAATGGATCGCTCCGGTACGGTCATCGCCGTCAACCCCGACCCG
Source organism: uncultured Eubacteriales bacterium (assembly GCA_934500855.1). Taxonomy (GTDB): domain Bacteria; phylum Bacillota; class Clostridia; order Oscillospirales; family CAG-272; genus UMGS1865. The sequence goes on along the minus strand of CAKSUH010000096.1, from coordinate 3,226 downwards.
CACGCGCCGATTTTTGATTATGCGGATTACGGTATCCGCTGTTCGTTTGAAGAATTGGAGGATTTGTATCATGCTTGACTATCGGGTAAAAATCGGTCTTGTCGCCATGCGGCGCAACACCACAGACCGCCCGCGCGGAACTTTTCTGACTTGGTATTCCGCCGAACAGCGGGAGAAAAAGAATATTGATTATATCGAAAGCCACTTTGCAAACAATCACGTCAGTTTTATCAATCAACGCGGACTGGGTCACAACGACCTGATTTTCGACGCGGCAAGCGCGCAGGCGGTCATTGAGCGGTTCCGCAGAGAAAATGTGGACGCGGTGATGATCATCAACTGCAATTTCGGAAACGAGGAAGCGGCGGCGGATATTGCACAGGCGCTCGGCAAGCCGGTTCTTCTGTGGGCGCCGCTGGATGACGAATACTATGCGGACGGAATGCGTCCGACCGATTCGCAGTGCGGGCTGTTCGGCGTGTCGCGGCAGCTGCAGCGGTTTCACATCCCGTTCTCGCATCTGCCGAGCTGTCGGGTGGAATCTCCGGAATTCCGGGAGGGCTTTGACCGTTTCGTGCGCGTTGTCTGCATGGTCAAAAATTTCCGCGGAATGCGCATCGGTCAGCTTGGAACCCGTCCCGCGCCCTTCTTCTCGGTCATCTGGAACGAGGGTGAGCTGATGGAGCAGTTCGGGGTGAAGATAATTCCTATCAACTTTGCCATACTGGAGCAGAGAATGAAGGAAGCGCCGGAGAAATACGCGGAGGAAATTGCGGAATACGAGCGGTATTTCACCCACAACTTCCGCCTCGATGACCTGACCCCGCCGCAAATCAAGCCCATGGCAACGCTTGCGGCAACCTACCGCCACCTGTTTGAGGAGTTCGACCTCGACGTTCTTTCCGCCGAATGCTGGACGGCAACGCCCGTGATGTTTGCGGGACTGGCACCCTGCGCGGTCTACGGACTGCTGAACGATCTCGGATATTTGGTTTCCTGCGAGAGCGACCTGCACTGTGCCATGACCATGGCGCTCCTGAAGTGCGCAACGATGGGGGAGGGCAAACCGCTGTTCGGGGAGTTTACCGTGCGGCATCCCGAAAACAAAAACGCGGAGCTGCTCTGGCACTGCGGACCGTTCCCGCTCTCGCAGAAAGCACCGGACAGCGAGGCAAGACTGGTCAACCAGCGCGAATGGTTTCGCGGGAAGGACGGCGACTATACCGTGGTGCGCATTGACCGCGAGACCGGCGGGCAGTATGTCATCCTCCCGCTCCAGTGCCATACCACCGAAGGGCCTCTGACGCACGGGACTTACATCTGGGGCGAATTTGAGGATCTGCAGGCAGTGGAGGATAAGCTCCTTGACGGTCCTTACATCCACCATTTCGTCGAAATGCAGGGCGACTACCGCAAGGAAATCCGGGAGTTCTGCAAGTATTTCCCCAACCTCAGGGTGGATCGGGTGGAATGAGGCGGTTTTGCCGGGAAACGAATCAGGAGGCAATGAAATTATGAGGAACACAAAAGCCTATCAATACTTTATTATCAACCGCGCCCACCGCAACCTGCGCCGGGATTTTTCGCAGGATCTCGCCGCGGAATATTCGGCTTTGGGGCTCTCTCCCGAGGAGCGCATGACCCGCCGCTTTGAACTGCTTTGCCAAGCAGAGAAGCCGCAGATTCAGCCGTTTGAAAAGATTGTCCTGATGCGGACGGTCAGAAAACAGCCCGATATCTTTACCGAGGCGGAGTGGGCGGACATCAAGGCAAAACACTACATCCATGAGTTGGGCTTTGTCTCCAACCTCTCGCTTGATTACGGTCGAGTCATCGGTTCGGGTCTGCTTGCCGTGCGGGAGAACGCAGATGCATACGGCAGGCGCGTAATTGATGCGATTATCGACCTCTGCGACCGCTACAAGCGCTTGGCGGTGGAGCAGGACCGCCGCGATGTGGTGGAGGTGCTGTCCCGCGTCCCGCGCTACGGCGCAACCAACTTCCGCGAGGCACTCCAGATGTTCCGCATCCTCCACTACGCGCTGTGGCTGGAGGGGGACTACCACAACACGGTCGGGCGGTTTGACCAGTACATCTACCCGTACTTCAAGCGGGACATGGACGCGGGCGTTTACACCAAAGAAACCGCGCTTGACCTCCTGGAGGACTTCTTCCTGTCGTTCAACAAGGACAGCGACCTCTATGTCGGCGTTCAGCAGGGCGACAACGGGCAGAGCATGGTACTCGGCGGGAGACTGGAGGACGGGAGCGAGGGCTTCAACGAACTCTCGGAACTCTGCCTGCTCGCAAGCCGCGACCTCAAGCTGATCGACCCGAAAATCAATCTGCGCGTGAGCAAGGAAACGCCGCTTGAGATATACGAAAAGGGGACGGAACTGACCAAGGTCGGACTTGGCTTCCCGCAGTATTCCAACGACGATGTGGTGATTGAGGGACTGCAAAAACTGGGCTACGACTACAAGGATGCGGTCAACTATGTGGTTGCCGCGTGTTGGGAGTTCATCATCCCGAATGTGGGGAATGACATTGCCAACATCGGCGCGGTGAACTTCCCGAAGTTGGTGGACGAGGTTCTGCGCCGTGACCTGCCTGCGGGAAAGGATTGGGATACTCTGCTTGCGGATGTCAAGGCGGCAATTCAGGCGGAATGCGACCGTATCACGGAAAGCATTCACGATGTGTGGTTTGTTCCGTCTCCGTTCCTCGACCTCTTGCGGGACGGAAAGAAATACAACAATTTCGGTCTGCACGGTTGCGGCATTGCTTCGGCGGCAGACGCCCTGGCGGCGGTCAGGGAGTATGTCTATGACAAGCAGACCGTCACGCCCGACCGTCTCCTGCACGCGCTCGACACCGACTATGCGGACGACCCCGAACTGCTGCATCTGCTCCGCTATGAAGCCCCGAAGATGGGCTGTGACGATGACCGCGCAGACCGTCTCGGCACGTTGATCCTCGATGCCTTTGCGGATGCTCTGGAGGGAAAGAAAAACTGTCTCGGCGGCATCTGGCGCGCGGGGACGGGAACGGCGATGTACTATCTGTGGTATTCCCGCGACCTCGGCGCAACGGCGGACGGTCGGCACGCAGGGGAGCCGTTCGGCACGAACTTCTCGCCGAACCTGTTCACGCAGGTACCCGGACCGCTGACCGACATTCAGTCGTTCACGAAACAGCACATTGAGCGGACGATCAACGGGGGACC
>CAKSUH010000095.1 GCA_934500855.1 uncultured Eubacteriales bacterium | reverse complement strand
CCTCCGACCTCTCGGTTGCGCTCGCGCTGATTTCCTCCGCAACCGACCGCATCATTCCCGATGACCTGATTGCGCTCGGCGAGGTCGGTCTTGCGGGAGAATGCCGCGCGGTGGCAAATCTGGAAGTGCGTGTGAAGGAAGCTGCCCGTCTCGGCTTCACAACGGCGGTCGTTCCGTTCCGCAATGTGGAAAAGCGTCCGCTTGAAATCAACGGCATCCGCATCGTTCCCGTCAGGGGCATCTATGAAGCGCTTCCCCTGCTTCGCGAAAAGGAATAGGACCTCGGGTTATCCCAAGGTCCTTCTTTTCCCTGTTTTACGATAAACTGATAAAAAAGCGTTCCGAAAGCGGTAAAGAATCAGGGACGAAAAAGGTGTATAATGAAATCGGTACCGCGCAGTCGCACCACCGGAGCCGTGCGGTCCTGTCTCACTTGTCTCAACAAAAAAACGGGAAGCCGAGGAAAAACGAAATGAAAAAACAGTTCATCTGCGCCACACGGGAGGTTTGCGATTTTTCGCACCGCGTCCCCGCGCCCTACCTGCGGCGGGCATTCGATTTGAGCTTTGTGCCGACGCGCGCCGTGCTTTCGGTCTGCGGGCTCGGCTTTTACCGCCTGTGGATCAACGGCCATGAAATCACAAAGGGATATTTCGCCCCCTACATCAGCAATCCCGATGACAGGATGTATTTTGACACCTACGATCTCACCCCCTGTCTGCGGCAAGGGGAAAATGTCCTCGGCGTACTGCTCGGAAACGGGTTTCAGAACGATTTCGGCGGCGAAGTCTGGGATTTTGACAAAGCTCCGTGGAGGTCCGCGCCGAAACTTGCGCTGGAATTTCACGCACACGGCGACGGCGGGTCGCTCTCCTTTTCCGCAGACGGGCAGTTCCTGACCCATCCCTCCCCGATTCTGTTCGATGAATACCGTCTGGGTGAGATCTATGACGCACGGAAGGAGTCGGCAGGATGGAATCTGCCGGGCTTCGATGACTCCGACTGGTCTCCCGCACTGCCTGCGGACGCGCCGAAGGGAGAACTCTGCGAATGCCTTGCGGAGCCGATCCAGTGCAATGAAACCCTCGCGCCCGTGTCGGTCACGCCCTGCGATGGCGGGTACCTTTACGATTTCGGCAAAAACACGGCGGGAACCTGCCGCCTGCATCTGACCGACGCAACGCCGGGGCAAACGGTAGTCGTCAAATTCTGCGAGCGGCTGAAGGACGGAAAATTCGATCAATCCAACCTCTACAATCAGCCTGCGGAGAAATATCCGTTCTACTATACCGATTTTGCCCGCACGGAATACCGCGCGCGGGGCGGGGACGAGATCTACGAGCCGTCCTTTGCGTGGTTCGGCTACCGCTATGCCTTTGTCCTCGGTGTGCGCCCCGAGCAGGCAACCGCCGATCTGCTGTCCTTTCCCGTTCTTTCAAGCGACCTGCGTCGCATCGGGCATTTCTCCTGCTCGGACGAAACGGTCAACCGCATTTTTGATCTGATCGTCAACTCCGACCGCTCCAACTTCTTCTACTTTCCCATCGACTGCCCGCACCGCGAAAAAAACGGGTGGACGGGTGACGCCTCCATGTCCGCGCCGCAGATGACCCTTTTGTTTGACACAACCGCAAGCTACCTCGAATGGCTCCGCAACATTGTGGCGGCGCAACGGGCGGACGGCGCGCTCCCGGGAATCGTCCCAACGGGCGGTTGGGGCTTTGCATGGGGCAACGGACCCGCCTGGGACAGCGTTCTGGTCAATCTTCCCTACACCGTTTGGCGCTTGCGCGGCGACACGCGGGCAATTACCATGACCGCCGATGCGATGCTCCGCTATTTCGCTTACATCCGCACGCGGCGGAGCGCGGACGGCACGGTTGCCATAGGTCTTGGCGATTGGGTCCCGGTTGGCAAAAAATCGAGCCGCTATGACACGCCGCTCGTGCTGACAGACAGCATCATGGTCATGGATATGGCGAAAAAAGCGGCAGAGATGCTGGCGGCAATCGGTCGCGCGGAGGATGCCGCAACTGCGGCGGCGCTGCGGGATGAGATGCTTGCGGCAATCCGCGCCTCTCTCCTTGACAGCAGTACCGCTACCCTTGCGAACGGTACACAGACCGCGCAGGCAATGGGACTTTACTACGGGGTCTTTGCCCCCGAAGAACGGCAGAAAGCCTTTGCTCTGTTGCTGACGCGCATACGGGAAAACGGCGGCGATTTCGATTGCGGCTTCCTCGGTCTGCATACGCTCTTTCATGTACTGTCCGACTTCGGCGAGAGCGAAACAGCCTACCGCATGATTACGCAAAAGAAGTTTCCTTCCTATCGGAACCTGCTCGACCGCGGCGAAACGGCGATGGTCGAATCCTTTCAGCCCGAAGGCGGGCGGGAATGCGGCTCGCACAACCACCATTTTCTCGGCGATGTTGTACGGTGGTTTTTCCGCGATCTTGCAGGGCTGGAGATCATCGATTGCCGCCATGTGCGGGTGCGCCCGTCCTTCGTGCGGGAGTTGGACTTTGCCAAAGCCTCCTACGACCTGCCGGGCGGGACCGTTTCGGTTGTGTGGCAGCGGGAGGGCGACCGAATCGCGCTGACCGTCACGCATCCTGCCGATGTTCTGTGCGAAATCGACCGTTCCCGCGCGGATTGCATGGTGAAGGAGGAGATCTCCCGGTAAACACGGACCGAAAAGCGACAGTTACCGGGAGAAACGAATATACAAACGGCGAGATTCCGCCTGTCGGCACCCCTTCCGGGGTTCCGGCAGGCGGAATCTCGCCATCCGTGTAAGATATTCTCTTCGATTCGTGCCCGCAGAACCGCATACGCAAAAACACCGAAAACGCCTCACGGGCAGAAAAGCAAAACGGTTTATGAATGCGTTCGCTTGCCTTTTGATGCAAGCGCCATGCTTTATTCGGTTTTCCCGGACGGTTCCGCCTGCGGCTCTTCGCCCTTCTCCGCAAATCTTGACGGATTGGTACCGTAATAGTTTTTATAGCTTCGCGAAAAGCTGTGAATGGACGAATACCCCAGCCGATCGCTGACCTGCGTAACGGTCAGCCCGTCCGACAGAAGTCGGTCCGCTTCCTTCATCCGTTTTGAAAGATAGAAAGCGCTCAGATGCTTTCCCGTAATTTTCCGAAAGCGCTTGGAGAGGTAACTGTAATTGTAGTTGAACACCTTCTCCAGATCCTCCAGTTTGGTCAATTCACAGATATTGTCCGTGATGTAGGTTTCCAGACGGTAGACCAGCACCGAATCGTCGGTGATTTTCGGGAAATAGCAACCCGGGCGCTCGTTTGTTGCCGCACGGATCAGCTCAACCAACAACTCCGCCAGCAGATACCCCGTCATTTCCATGCGGAACAGGCTCTCGCTTTGCAGCTCCGAAAACATCCGAACGATCAGCGCGCTTCTGTCCTGCATGGGCACGCTTCGCGCATCCTCGGCACGGAAGAGCCGTCCGAGTTCGTCAAACAGATACGAGCAGGACGGATTCCCCGGGTTGCGTTCAAATGCAATAAAAGCAAAGCGCAACGGGTCGTTGCTGTCGGGCGTGATCGCGTGTGTTTCACCCGGAAGAGACACCACGCAGTCATTTTCCCGCACCCGATGAATCCGATTGCCCGTCTGCACCGTCCCCGAGCCTGCCAACACATAAGTCAGCTCGTAGCAGCATTGGGAATGCACCGCAACAGAGGAATCCGCGTTGCACCACAGTTCGCCGTACTGATAAAGCGCAAAACCGCCGCATTTCAGCCGCTCCGCACTGACATTGTTGAAATGGTAACGATAGGTTGTGTTCTCCATCGTTCGGTTTCCTCCGTTCCCTTGCGGGTTTCCGCTTGCCGACCGGTTCCCGTCCGCCTGCAAAGCCGATGCGGCGTCACCACGGCAGTTGTTCTCCGGAAGCATGGCGCTTTCCTCAGTTAAAATTCACTTTGCCGCGGATGAAGCCGACCGCCCCGCGGATATCCTCCAACGGTTGGTTTCCTGCCTCGCGCTCAATGGTCAGATAGCCGTCATAACCCACGCGGCGGAGTGCGGCAAGGTAACGGTCCCACGGAACGGTCCCCTCGCCGATGGGCAGTTCGATAAAGGACTTGCAGGCGTTCAACGCGTCCACTCCTCCAACCGCAAAGCTGTGATAGATCTGCTCGGGGGTCATGTCGCTGTTGATCTTTTTTCCGTCCTTGAGGTGGGTATGGACGATGTATGTTCCGAGCAGGTCCACCGCGTCCGCAGGGTCCTGACCGCTCACCATCACAAAGTTTGCGGGGTCAAGGTTCACGCCCACGCCGCCCTTGGTCCCTTCCAGAAAATGCAGAAGGGTGGTTGCGAATTCGGGTCCCGTTTCGATTGCGAGCGTAACGCCGTTGGACTTCGCGTACAGACCGCACTCGGTCAGCGCGCGCTGCATCACACCGAAGCGCGGGTTGCTGTCGTCTGCCGGGATTACGCCGATGTGCGTGGTCACAACATGCGTTCCGAGGTCGACCGCCAGATCAATGATGGCTTTGGTCTTTTCGATGCGGAGCGCGTTATCCTCTTCGCGCTCAAAGCCGTAACCGCCCATGTCACCGCAGAGCGCGGAGACCTCCATGCCGTTTTCCTTCAGAAACGCGCAAAAATCCGCTCTTGCCGCCGCATCGAGCGCGTCGGGCGAAAAAGTCCCGCTTGTTGCGTAAATCTGCACGCCGGTCATGCCGAGCGACTTTGCGGTCAGAACCGCTTCCCGCACCGGCTGTTTCAGACAATCCGTAATGACTCCCAGCTTCATACTGTTTTCTCCTCCTCGCGGGCTGTTTGCCCCTTTTTAGGCATTACCGCGTAATTCCGATGGTGCAATTGCGCAGTGATGCCTTTATATTATACAATATTTTTTTCGCCTTTTCTTTACCATTTTCGTTTCTGTTATTTAACTTTTCCAACTGTCAGAGCAACCAGATGCAAAAACCGATTGCCGTACAGTCGGATGTAGCTTTTTTGAAAGCACGAGGGAAAGCCCCCTTGCGGAAACCTTCCCTTTTGTGCTTATCTCTTCGGAATCACCGCGCGACTGCACGATCGGATCCGTGCGGGATTGCCCTTACTTTTTGCTCGGTACGGGAATTTTTCTGAGATGCCAGATACGCTGTGCATACTCCTCGATGCTGCGATCCGCCGCAAAGTGTCCCGCCGCCGCAATGTTGTACAGCGACATCCGATTCCAACGGTCCTTGTCGCGGTAAGCCGCAATCATCTTTTCGTGCGTCGTGCGGTAGGATTCGAAATCCGCAAGACACATATACGGGTCCGCGATGCCGTGCCCGTTGAGCAGGTACGACGCAATATCCGCAAAGGATTCGCCCGCGAAGCCGACGGAAAGACGGTCGACAATCCGCTTCAGCCGCTCGTTGGAGGCATAATAGTTCGCAGACTTGTAGCCCGACAGCCACAGCGCTTCAACCTCCTGCGCGGTCAGACCGAAGATGAACATATTCTCCTTGCCCGCCGCGTCCTGCATCTCCACATTCGCGCCGTCAAGGGTCCCGATGGTCAGCGCGCCGTTGATCATCAGCTTCATGCAACCCGTTCCGCTTGCCTCCTTACCGGCAAGAGAAATCTGCTCGCTGATTTCCGCCGACGGCACAAGCGCCTCAGCAAGGCTGACATTGTAGTCCTCCAGAAACACCAGATTCAGCTTCTCGCGGATTGCGGGCTTTTGGTTGATATCCTTGGAAATCATGCAAAGCAACTTGATGATCCGCTTTGCCATATCGTATCCGGGCGCCGCCTTGGCGCCGAACAGGAAGGTCTGCGGCTGCATATCCAGATTCGGGTTCTCCTCCAGATCCAGATACAGTCCGATGATATTCAGCGCGTTGAGCAACTGCCGCTTGTACTCATGCAGGCGCTTGATCTGCACATCGTAGACCGAGTGCGTATCGATGCGCATTCCCGTTTTGCGGAAGATCATGTTCGAAAACGCGATCTTGTTGTCGTGCTTGATGGCGCGCAGACGCGTGAGAACCGACGGATCGTCCGCAAATTTCGCGAATTCCGAAAGTTCCTCGGGGCTGTGGCGGAAGCCGCTCCCGATGCACTCGGTAATCAGATCGGAAAGTGCGGGATTGGAATAGCACAGCCAGCGGCGATGCGCAATGCCGTTGGTCACATTGTCAAAGCGCTCGGGGTACATCTTGTAGAAATCCTTGAAGGTGGAGTCCTTCAGAATCTGCGAATGCAGTTTCGACACGCCGTTGACCGAATGCGACCCGACCACCGAGAGGTTCGCCATGCGCACCTGATCGTAGCCGACAATGCTCATCTGCGAGATGCGGTTCCAGTTTCCGGGGAACGCCTTCCACGCCTCGCGGCAGAACCGCTCGTTGATCTCCTTGACAATCATATAGATACGCGGCAGACGGAGCTTGAACAGGTCCTCGTTCCATGTCTCCAGCGCTTCGGGCATAACGGTATGGTTGGTATAGGACACGGTGCGCGTGACAATATCCCATGC
>CAKSUH010000094.1 GCA_934500855.1 uncultured Eubacteriales bacterium | reverse complement strand
GTTTGGGACAGAGTCCCAAGGTCTTAGGGTTTGGGACAGAGTCCCAAGGTCTGAACATTCAAAGAGGTATCCATGAGCAAATTTTTCGGAAACAAAGCATTTTACAGAACGGTGCTGGCGGTGACGATTCCGATCGCGATTCAGAATGCGATCAGTAACTTCATCAGCCTGCTGGACAATGTTATGGTGGGGCAGGTCGGAACCGAGCAGATGTCGGGCGTGACGATCGTCAACCAGCTGATGTTCGTCTATTTTTTGTGCATTTTTGGGGCGGTTTCGGGAGCGGGACTGTTTACGGCGCAGTTTTACGGCAAGGGAGACGACGGCGGAATCCGCCAGACCTTCCGTTATAAACTGTACAGCGCGCTGATCCTCTGCGGAGGGGCGATCGTGCTGTTCCTGACCTGCGGCGAGGACCTGATGCGGCTCTACCTGCGGGCGGAGGGCGAGGGGAACGATCCCGCGCTCGTGATGCACTATGCAAAGCAGTATCTTGCCGTTGTGATGGTCGGAATGCTTCCCACGGCGCTGACGCAGGTCTATTCGGGGACCCTGCGCGAGGTTGGACACGCGATGCCGCCGATGTCGGCGGGAATCGTGGGCGTTGCGGTCAACGGGACCCTGAACTATGTGCTGATCTTCGGTAAACTCGGCGCGCCCGTGATGGGCGTGCGCGGCGCGGCGCTTGCAACCGTTATCGCGCGGTTTACCGAACTGGCGCTCGTTGTTATCTGGACGCACTCCCATACGCAGAAATGCCCGTTTGCAAAGGGGCTGTACCGTTCCCTGCGGGTGTCGGGCGGACTGACGCGCAGAATTTTTGTTACGGGAACCCCCCTGTTGATCAACGAAACACTTTGGGCGATGGCGCAGGCGATGCTGATGCAGTGTTACTCGGCATCGGGCACGGATGTGGTCCCCGCGCTGAGCATTTCCAACGCGTTTTTCGACACCGCGTCGGTGCTGTATATGTCGCTCGGGACCGCAATTGCAATCGTGCTGGGACAAACGCTCGGCGCGTCGGGACAGGAGAAGGCGAGAGAGGACGCGCCGAGGCTGATGACGCTTTCCCTTCTGACGGGAATCGCAACGACGGCGGTCATTTTCGCCTGCTCGTTCTTCTTCCCGGACATCTACAACACGACGCCCGAGGTTAAAGAACTTGCGCGGTCCTTCATGCGGGTTGCGGCGCTGGCGGCGCCGATCTGCGCGTTTACGAACGCCTCCTATTTTACGCTCCGCTCGGGCGGAAAGACCATGATTACCTTCCTGTTCGATTCGCTCTATGCGTGGACGGTCAGCGTGACGCTTGCGTTTTGTCTGGTGCATTTTACCTCTCTGCCCATTACGACCATCTACCTCTGCTGTCAGCTCATCGACCTTTCCAAGTGTACCATCGGACTGCTCCTTGTCCGCCGCGGCACATGGGCAACCTCGATCGTGGAGGATGCGTAAGAGGGACAGCCGGCGCAGTTGGCTCGACTGACATGGAATGATTACACAAAAACTGTCGGTTCCGATTGTACAAGGTGCTGATTTTCAAATATTCATGTGAAATCTATTGACAATCACATGACTGCATGATATACTATAGACAGATACCGATAGCGGAAAAACCATCGAAAAAAGGCGATGGCGTCAGGCGGGTGCGCGCGAATCTGCCGAAATCCGGGTTGGTATGAAAAATATGAAAGGAGGCCCCCAAAAATGGGACCTATTATTGCAGGAGTATCCGTTGCGTTGCTCGTTATCATTCTGTTTGCCACCGGTTACCTCAAAGCGCCGCCCGATACCGCCTACATCATCACGGGACCGAACAAGCGTCGGATCCTGATCGGTAAGGCGGGATGGAGACTGCCGTTCTTCACGCGGGTCGACCGTCTTTCCCTGCGCGTCATGCAGGTGGATGTCAAGACCAGCGAAGCGGTCCCGACAAACGAGTTTATCAATGTTACCGTAGACGGCGTTGCGAACATCAAGATTTCCTCCGACCCGAGTCTGTTGGAGCGCGCGTCCGAATCGCTTCTGAATATGCACCAGAACGAGCTGATCGCGCTGGTCACGCAGGTGCTGGAAGGAAATATGCGCGAAATCGTCGGATCGGTCGGTCTGAAAGAGATGGTACAGGACCGTCAGGGCGTGGCGAAAAAGATCACCGAAAATGTCGTGCCCGATATGCAGAAGCTGGGAATTGAAGTGGTCAACTTCAATATTCAGAACTTCCGCGACGCGGCGGGAACCATCGAGAACATGGGTATCGACAATGTGGAGCAGATCCGCAAAAATGCGCAGATCGCGAAGGCGAACGCACAGCGCGACATTTCCATCGCAACCGCGAACGCGCAACAGGAAGCCAACGCCGTGCGTGTGGAAGCCGAAAAGAAGGTTGCCGAGCAGAACGCGGCGCTGGCGGTTCAGCAGGCGGACATGACGGTGCGGTCCGAGACCAAGCGCGCCGAGGCGGACGCGGCGTATTCCATCCAGCAGGAGAATCAGCGCAAGACCATCGAGGTCACGAAGGTCAACGCCGACATTGCGAAAAAGGAAAAGGAAGCCGAGCTTGCCGAAAAGGAAATCGCCCTGCGCGAGCGCCAGCTGGACGCGGAAATCCGCAAGCAGGCAGACGCGATGAAGTATCAGGCGGAGCAGGAAGCTGCGGCGGAGCTGGTCAAGAGACAGAGAGAAGCCGAAGCCGACCGTTACCGCGCCGAGCAGGAAGCCGAAGCGAGAAAAGCCGAAGCCGAAGCACAGCGCTATGCGATGGAGCAGGAAGCCGCAGGTATCCGCGCCAAGGGGCTTGCCGAGGCGGAAGCCATCGAGCGGAAAGCCGAAGCGCAGAAGAAGATGGGTGAGGCGTCGGTTCTGGAAATGTACCTGCAGGCTCTGCCCGAGGTGGTCAAGAACGCCGCGATGCCGCTTGAAAAGACCGACAAGATCGTCATGTACGGCGACGGCAACAGCACGCGTCTGGTGCGCGATGTGATGAACAGCACGAGTCAGGTTGTCGACGGTCTGAAGCAGGCGACCGGCATTGATCTCTCCGATCTGATCGGGAAGATTACGAACAAAGAGGGGAAAGAGTAAGGGGAAGACCTCGGGCTTTGCCCGAACCCACAAGGGGCTTCTTGAAAGAAGCCCCTTGACCGCAAGAACTTTGAACCAATTGAATTATTATTTCTTTCTTTCCGTTGTGCAAATTCCGGTGTAGCCGTTTGCCGTGCTACTATTACCGGCTGCTCCGAGGCCAATCCCGTCGAGCGGGATTGGCACGGCTGTCGCTTCTCTCCGCTACCGGATAGAAATGGTAGGAAGTTAGTTACTGAACGGCGGGCGGGTTGATTTGCGGGGCGCTCCTTGCGGATTGCGCCCATGAAAAGAGCGTAACCTACCCAAAATGAAACCTGTAGGGAACGACCCATGTGTCGTTCCGTTCCGATTGAAAGATACTTTTTGCTATAAACGACATTTGTTTTCATGACAGAAAAAGGGTACAGCGTAGCAACATGATGCAACGCTTGCTCCCAACCGCCAAAACGAAAAAACGCAGGGCGAGACGCGTTTCACTCACCCAAATGAGTTGAAAGTTTTTGAAAGGGGGTTGGGGAAAACTTTTTCCAAAAAGTTTTCCCCATCGCATCCCCCCGCATCCCCGCATCCTGAGGAGGGTAAATGGCTGAAGATTTCGGACGATACAGCGAAATACGGAACGGCGAGCTGATCCGGTATTACGGAACCGCAACCGAGGTCGCCGTGCCGGACAATGTGACGATCATTGCGTCGGGCGCATTCCGCGGCTGCAGGCGGCTGACGAATGTTACGCTGGGCAAGCGGGTCACATCCATCCATGACGGCGCGTTTGCCGACTGTCGGAGACTGCGCCAGATCACATTTCCCGCAGGGCTGAAAGAAGTCGGCGAGCGGGCTTTTTCGCAATGCGAGTCGCTGGCGGCAGTCTCCCTGCCAAAGACCGTTTTCACGGTCGGAAACGCCGCGTTTGAACGGTGCGGCGCGCTGAAAAAGGTCATTCTGCCCGCATCGCTGGAAAATCTCGGCGCGTTTGCGTTTGCGGATTGCGTCGCGCTGGAGGAGGTCCTGCTCCCCGAGGGACTGGACGCGATTCACCGCAGTACCTTCTTCCGTTGCACCGGGTTGCGGCATATTCACATTCCCGAAAGCGTCCGCACCATCGGAAGCTACGCGTTTGCGCTTTGCGACGCGCTGACCGATATCGTTCTGCCGGACGGCGTGACCTATATCGGCACGGGAGCGTTCTGCACCTGTGTGAATCTGCGTGCGTTCCGCGTTCCCGAGCAGGTCAGCTTCCTCGGCAACGAGCTGTTCGCGGGGTGCCGTCGGTTGGAGAGCGTCTCCCTGCCGGAGGGGCTGACGCGGATCGGAAACCATACTTTTTCGGCGTGTCGGTCCCTGACCGGGCTGAAGCTGCCCGAGGGGTTGACGCACATCGGCGAGAGCGCTTTTCTGGGATGCGGAAAACTCACCGCGATGGAGTTGCCCGACCGTCTGGAAACGCTCGGCGGCTTGGCGTTTGCCTATTGCGACGGGCTTCTGTCGGTGCGGCTGGGGAGCGGTCTGACGGCAATCGGGCACGAGACTTTCCTGCACTGCCGTGCGCTGGAGCGGATCGACATTCCCGCAGGAGTGCGCGAGATCGGCGACGCGGCGTTCCGCGGCTGTGCGGAACTGTGGGCGATCGGACTGCCTGCGGGACTTCATGAGCTCGGCGACGCGGTGTTGGAGGGGACGGCGATCGAAACGCTGAGCCTGCCCCACGCGCTGAAGCGGGTCGGCAAGCGGGCGTTTGCGGACTGCTACCGCCTGACAACGGTGATTCTGCCGCCGTCGCGTGTTTCGCTCGACAAGGGCGTCTTTGCGGGCTGTGCGGCGCTGGAGCTGCTTGTTCTGCCGAAGCGCGGTCTGTTTATGGAGCGAAAATTGGAAAAGTGGCAGGTGACGGGGGATGCAACGGTCCTCTGCCATGCCGAACTGCGGGTTTCCTCGCTTTTGGCGGAGTACGGCTCTCCCGAGGTCACGCCGGAGCGCCGGGAAGAGCTGAAATCCGAGATTCGCGAAGCCATGCGCGCGGTGAAAAAGTAAGAGAAGCAAAACCGGGAGCCTTTTGAAGGGGTCGTTAAAAACACAGCCGGGTTTTTAACGCCCCCTCGGACTTTCCGTCCCCTGTCCGAAGCGGTTTGGGCAATGCGTTGCAATTGTGCCATCGGGGTTGCCGAAAATTTACGGGGATGACTTGCAAAAGCGGAAGGTTTGTGATACAATAAAGGAGAGTACAGCGCGGGAGGTCGGAATGAAGCAGGCAGAGGGAATTGCATACGCAAAAATCAATCTGTATCTGGACATCGTCGGGCGTCGGGATGACGGGTATCATTTTATCGACGGTGTGATGCAGTCGGTGGAAACGGGGGATCGGATCCGCGTCGGTCTGGACCCGGGCGGGGCGGGAATCACGCTCCGTGTGGAGGGAGACGACAGTGTTCCCGCCGACAGCACCAACCTTGCATGGCGGGCAGCCGAGCGCTTTCTTGCAAAAGCGGGTCTGAGCGCGGGCGTGACGGTCGAATTGGAAAAGCGCATTCCCGCCGCAGGGGGGCTTGCGGGCGGAAGCAGTGACGCCGCCTGCGTTCTGCGGCTTCTCAACGGCTTGGCGGGGGACCGCGCGCTGTCTCCG
This sequence comes from uncultured Eubacteriales bacterium, assembly GCA_934500855.1. Classification (GTDB taxonomy): domain Bacteria; phylum Bacillota; class Clostridia; order Oscillospirales; family CAG-272; genus UMGS1865. The sequence goes on along the minus strand of CAKSUH010000094.1, from coordinate 859 downwards.
GACGCACTGCGCGGGGTTGCCGCAGGATTGGGCGCGGACCTGCTGTTCTGTCTCGAAAGTCCGGACGGCGCGATGCGAACGGAGGGAATCGGAGATGTTCTGACCCCGGTTCCGCCGCTTCCCGACTGTGCAATTCTTGTCGCAAACGCGGGAGAAGGCGTGTCCACTCCGTGGGCATACGGGCTTCTGGACGAGCTGAACCGCGACTATGCAAAGGAACGGCGGGAGCAGAGCAGGCAGATCCGGCGGATGCTCAAGGCGCTCGGGACGGGAGATCTCGCCTCGGTCGGCGCGGCGTGCCGGAATGCGTTTGAAGAGGTTGTGGTGCCTGTCCGACCGTGGGTGCGGATTCTGCGCAGACGGATGAAGCAGGCGGGGGCGGAAGCCGCCATGATGAGCGGAAGCGGACCGTCGGTGTTCGGGCTGTTTTCCGACCGTGCGGCGGCGGAGAACCTCGGCGAAGAACTGGAGCGGGAGGGTGCAAAAGTCTTTGTGACCCGTCCGCGCCGAAACGAAAATTGAAAAAAAAGGAGCGGAACGGCTTTGAAAAAAGGGGAACTGTGTCCCGCACGGAAACGGACCTCCATCGGCGGACAGGCGCTGATGGAAGGAATCATGATGCGGGGACCGAAAATGACCGCAATGGCGGTAAGGGACCCGCAGGGGAAGATTGTCATCGAGGAGCGCGAGACGAAGGGGGTCAAGCGCCCGAAGATCTGCCGCCTGCCGATTATCCGCGGGATTTTCGGCTATATCGACTCCATGACGGTCGGCTACAAATGCCTGATGCGGTCGGCGGAGCTGGCGGGATTGGAGGACGCGGTGGAAAGAAAGCCCGGCGCGGAGCGGGACGACGGCT
>CAKSUH010000093.1 GCA_934500855.1 uncultured Eubacteriales bacterium | reverse complement strand
ATGCCTTGCAGGGGGATCGGTATGCGCTGACGCATGACGGAAATCATATCGTGATTGTCGGTTCCTGTGATGCGCTGACGGCGGAGGGCGTTCGCTATTTTGCCGAGAAGTATGTCGTCAGTGCCCCCGCACTGACCCTGCCGGACGGATTGCAGTATGTCAGCGAGGAGTTGGATGTGGTTTCGCTGACCAACGGAACCCGTTGCCGGTATCCGGTCATCTTTGCGGACGGACTGGATAATACGCCGGACAAGGGGAATCAGAATCGTGTGGATTACACCGTTCAGCTGGCGCGGGATCTGCGAAACCGGTTGGAGGCGCTGACAGGTGCCGTTCCAAACCTGAAGTCCGACTGGGTCAAAATCGGAACGGATACCGCAGGCATGTATGAAATTCTGATCGGAGACACGGCGCGTCCCGAATCGGCACAGGCAAAATCCCGCTTGAGGGGAGCACAGGATTACGGCGTTTTCTTCATCGGAAACAAGATTGTCATCTCTGCATGGACGGAGCAGACACTGGGCAAAGCGGTGAACCTGTTTCTGGAGAACCTGGAACTTTGGCGTGTTTCTGCGGAGGGGCAGGTCGCGGATATCCGCCTGCGGAAAACGGATCTGACGGATACATACCGCGGCTGGCAAACGGACATTCCGCTCCCGGAGCGCGGCACGCTGACCGGATGTGTAACCTGTGCAAACGATCAGCTGGAGTATGTATGGACCGATGTACAGTCCGATGATTTTTCCGCCTATCGGAAGAAGCTGGAGGCGGAGGGGTATACTCTGCGGGACGAAAACCGGATCGGCGAGAATCGGTTTGCAACATATGTCAAGGGAACCGCATTTCTGCACGCATCCTTTGTCCCGAACGGCTCGGCAGGAATGCCTGCCATCCGGATCATTACCGGGGTGACGAACAAGGCGCCGTATCTGCCGGAACCGTCATCGGTCAGGCAGGAGTATGTGAAAATCACGGAAACCAAGCTGACGCAGATGGCGCTGGATTATCAGGCGGGCGACTACGGAATGTGCTACATTGTTACGCTGGAGGACGGCAGCTTCCTGATTGTGGACGGCGGTGCAAATATCGGAAAGACCGACCACACCCGGCTTTGGAATCTGCTGAAGCAGCTGAACGAACGCCCGGACGGGAAAATCGTAATCGCCGCATGGCTTCTGACGCACAATCACGCCGACCATTATCAGGTCTTTGAGGATTTTTGTGCCGAATACGGCAGTCAGGTGACAATTGAACAGTTCGTCTGCAATGTGCCGGACAGCATTGTGGCGTATAACTCCACCGACCCCGGAACGCATTATCAGAACGGTTTTTCAAAATCGTCCCTTGCGGCAGGTGGCATTCGGAATATCAAGCCTTACACGGGGATGAAATGGTCGGTGCGCAATGTGGAGCTGGAGGTTCTGTTCACACAGGCGGATCTGTATCCCAAAAAGCTGACGCTGTACAATGATTCCTCCATGGCGTTCCGAATGACTGTTGCGGGACAGACCATGCTTTGGCTGGGGGATATTCAAACGAACGCTTCCGATGTGATCTGCGCGATGTACGGAGAGAATCTGAAAAGCGACATGGTTCAGGTTTCTCACCACGGCGGAAACGGCGCCACCGAGCAGCTTTACACGCTGATCCGCCCGACAGTTGCATTTTGGCCGTGCGACCGTGCGAATTATCAGGGGTACATCCGCCATTTTCCCGCAAGCGACCTGCTGGCAAACCGGTTGGGTGTGAAGAAAAATATTGTTGCCGACCCTGACCATACCCTGACTTTTCCGTTCCTTTCCTGAAAAAAGCGGAGCGCCCGCAGGACGCTCCGCTTCGACATTTTCTACCTGGAGGTAATCATATGTCTATTCTTTTGGTTGCGGTGCTGATTCTCGTATACACAGCCCATTCACTGTTTGCAAGTCTGTTTTCCAAGTATTATCCGGGGGAGCACGGGGAGGCATCCCGCGTTTATTCTGTTTACTATGGGCTGATTGTGTCGCTCGCAACGCTGGCGGCATCCGGATTTGTTCCCAAAATCTCATGGCTGACGCTTCTTTTGGGGATTGCCAACGGTGTTGCGGTCATGCTCTATAATCTGTCGCTTATCGGTGCCGCAGAGCGAGGGCCGTATTCGGTTGTCATGGTATTCTCGCTGTTCGGTGGAATCCTTGTTCCGCTGGCGGTTTCGGTCGTTGCCTACCGGGAGCACCTGACTCCGGTGCAGTGGGCGGCAATTCTCATCATGTTGGTGGCATTCGTTTTTCTGAACATCGGAAAAAAAGGGGAGAAGCTGAGGGACAGCGTGAAAAGGGGCTTTTTTGCGCTCTGTCTGCTCCAGTTCTGCGCAAACGGGGCATACGGAACCCTGCTCAGCGTTCAGGAGCGGCTGACGGAGGGAACGGAAAACAACGGCATGACCGTTGTGACCTATGCGGTCGTTTTTCTGCTGTCGGTTCTCCTGCTTGCCCTCCGGAGGCGGGAACGGACGCTGACAGATCTCCGGCTGAACCGGAAATCTGTCGCTTGCCTCATCATCTGCACCGGGTCGGTAACGGCGGGAATCATGATTCTGATGCACTGCCTGTCACTGATGAATGTTGCGGTGCTGTATACTGTCGAAAACGGTGGTGTCCTGCTCCTCTCGGTCATTCTGTCGGCTTTCCTGTTCCGGGAAAAAATGACGGTGTCGAAGGGGATCGGGATTGTGCTGTCGGTCGTAAGTATGGTTTTGCTCGGCTTGCAGGGATGATTTTTCATATAGGGAACATCCGACGGACTCTGCCGGGCGTTCGGACTACAGACAAAGTATATCTTCAATTATAATTATAATACGCTTGCGCCTGCCAAATATGCGAGCGTTGGGCGGGAGTACCGATATTCGTTGCCGGAGACGAAGAAATCATAAACAACCGGAATTGTTCGGGTCGTATTTACAATTGAAACAGCTTAATAAGCCGAAAATACAAAAAAATCTTGACTTTAAGCGGAAAATATGCTACAATAAGTCGATATGCTGTATCCGGAACAGCCGGATGACCCGGCACCGCTTACAGATTACATTAGAAAGAAGGACTTCTGTATGTACCATATTCTTTACAATCCGCTTTCGGGGAGCGGCAAGGGATTTGACCGTGTTCAGAACCTGCGGGAGTTGCTCCGCGACAAGGAACTGAATTTCTGCGATATCCGCGAAATCAAGGATTACGCAGCGTTCTTTTCCGGAATCGGAGCGGAGGATTCCTTGGTCATTGCGGGCGGCGACGGTACGCTGAACCGGTTCGCCAATTTTACCGACGGTCTGTCTTATCCCGCGAACCTTTACTACTACGCGATGGGGAGCGGAAACGATTTCCGGCAGGATGTCGCGCCCGGGGAGAACGGGCTGATCCCGCTTGCGGCGTATCTGAAAGGCCTGCCCACGGTCACGGTCAACGGCAAGAGCTACCGTTTCCTCAACGGCATCGGCTACGGGATTGACGGCTACTGCTGTGAGGTCGGCGACCAACTTGCGAAAAAGTCCGATAAGCCGATTAACTATGCGGGCATTGCAATCAAGGGACTTCTGTTCCACTACAAGCCGACCAAAGCGACCGTTACGGTGGACGGCGTGACCAAGTCGTTCGGAAAGGTCTGGCTGGCGCCGACCATGAACGGGCGGTACTACGGCGGCGGTATGAACATCGCGCCCGCACAGGACCGTCTGAATCCGGAAAGAACAGTCTCCGCCGTGGTGTTGTACGGCTCGGGCAAACTCAAGACCCTGATGGTTTTCCCCTCCATCTTCAAGGGGGAGCACATCAGGCACACCGAGATGGTATCGGTGATGACAGGTCATGAAGTGACGGTGAAATTCGACCGCCCCGTGGCACTCCAGATCGACGGTGAGTTGGTGCTGAATGTGACCGAGTACACGGTCCGCGGCGCGATCGGCTCCGCAAGCGCGGAAAAGGCTGCGGCAGTCCCGACGGAGGCGTGAGATGCTGAATCTGATTCTGTTGCTTCTTTCGGTCGGGGCGTCCGTCGGTTTGGTTGTCGGGATACCGTCGCTCTCGGCGTGGTGGCTGTTCGGTATGATTCCGCTCGGATACATCCTTGCAACGGCGCTTTACTTTGCGCTTCTGTTTGCAACCGTTCCGTTCCTGCCGCGCGGCGGGGAGGGGACCCGTTCAAGCCGCTTCTGTCGGTTTATCATCTGGCTGTCCTCGGACTGGCTGATGGTCCTCTTGCGCATCCGCGTTCGGGTAACGGGACTGAAACTGCCGGACGAACCGATGATTCTGGTCAGCAATCACCGTTCGGATTTCGACCCGATGGTGGTTCTGCAAAAGACCCGCAAGCGCAATCTGATCTACATCTCCAAGGAATCGAATTTCAAATATCCGCTGGTCGGTCCGTACCTGCGCGGCGCGGGCTACTATGCCATCGACCGTGACAATGCCATGCGTGCCCTGCGGACGCTGAAAAGCGCGGCGGAACGCATGAAAGCCGAGGGGCTGGATATCGGAATTTACCCCGAGGGAACGCGGAGTAAGACGGGAGAACTGTTGGAATTCAAGACCGGCGCGTTTTATCTTGCGAAAAAAGCAAACGCTCCCGTTGTGGTTATGACGACCGAGGGAACCGAGATCATTTCGCAGAACTTCCCGTGGAAGGGCGCGAAGGTACATCTGAATGTGGTGGAAATCATCAGCCGCGAGGAGGTTGCCGCCATGTCGACCGAGGCGCTGGCGGAGCGCGTGCGGAATACCATTGCGGAGAATTTGCCGAAAAACCGTTGACAAGGCGCGTGCCGTGTGATATAATAAAAAAGATGAAAATTGACAGCAGAGAGCCGGGGGGCACCTCGGCTCTCTGTATGCGGAAGGAGTAATGACAATGAAAACGGATATTCTGATCGTCGGGGCGGGACCTGCGGGAATCTTTACGGCAATTGAGATGCTCAGGCAGGGGTGTAAGCAAAAGATTATGATCGTGGAGAAGGGGAGAGCGGTGGAGAACCGTTCCTGCCCGAAGGCAAAGACGGGACATTGCATGAACTGCAAGCCGTACTGCCACATCACCACAGGCTTTTCGGGCGCAGGCGCGTTTTCGGACGGGAAGCTGTCGCTTTCCTGCGATGTCGGGGGAGATCTTCCGCAGCTTCTGGGCGTGGACCGTATCCAGTCGGTTATCGACTATACCGATAAAATCTATCTGGAGTTCGGAGCCGACACCCATGTGGAAGGCGCGGAGGTTACCGACGAGGTGAAAGAAATCCGCAAGCGGGCAATCCGCGCGGGACTGCGGTTGGTCGATTGCCCGATTCGCCACCTCGGAACCGAGAAGGCGCACAGGCTCTATTGGGACATCGAAAACTACCTGCGCGATGCGGGCGTGGAACTGTACTTCGGCTATGAGTGCAACAACCTGATTCTGGACGGCGACAAATGCCTCGGCGTGACGGTCAACCACGGCGGCGTGACCGAGGAAATTTACGCGGCGCATACCGTCATCGCAACGGGACGGCGCGGTGCGGACTGGTTGGAGCGCCTTTGCGGCGAGCATAACATCGCCCACCTGCCGGGAACGGTTGATATCGGCGTGCGGGTCGAGGTCCGCAACGAGGTGATGGAGTGGGTCAACCGCGTGCTGTACGAATCGAAACTGATCGGTTACCCCGCGCCCTTCAAGAACAAGGTGCGCACCTTCTGCCAGAACCCGGGTGGGTTTGTCAGTCAGGAGAACTACGACAACGACCTCGCGGTGGTCAACGGGCACAGCTTCAAGGAAAAGAAATCGGACAATACCAATGTCGCAATCCTCTGCTCGCATAACTTCTCGGTGCCGTTCAATCAGCCGATCGAATACGCGCAGAAGGTGGGAGAGCTGACCAATATGCTCGGCGCGGGACACATTCTGGTCCAGCGGTTTGGGGATATTCTCGACGGAAAGCGGACATGGGAAAAGGAACTGGCGCAATCGAATGTTCATCCCACCCTGCAGGACGCGGTGGCGGGGGACATTACAGCCGCCATGCCGTACAGAGCCATGACCAACATCATCAACTTCATTCAGGCAGTCGATCAGGTCGTACCGGGCTTCGCGGCGCATGAAACGCTGCTGTACTCGCCCGAACTGAAATTCTACAGCAACCGCGTGAAGATGGACGAGCGGCTGAATACGAACATCAAAGGGCTGCACTGCCTCGGGGACTCCAGCGGATGGACCAGAGGGCTGATGATGGCGTCGGCAATGGGCGTGTTCATGGGCAGAATCCTTGCGGAAGAGGAACAGGGCACGGTCTGAAGCGACACCTGACGGAGTAAAAAACAGAAAAATCTTCGGATTGCGGGACTTTTTTCAAAAAAGGTCTTGCAATCCGAAGAAAAATGTGGTATACTATCCCTGTTCGGACAATGGTCCGGGCAAAAACGGAGAGATATCGAAGTGGTTATAACGGCCCTGACTCGAAATCAGGTGTGCGGTCAAACGCACCGAGGGTTCGAATCCCTCTCTCTCCGCCAAATAATCAGCCGGATTCCGGTTTTCCGGGTTCGGCTGATTCATATCATGTCACCGGAGGTAGAGCG
>CAKSUH010000092.1 GCA_934500855.1 uncultured Eubacteriales bacterium | reverse complement strand
CCCTTCCTCGCCGTCCGGCGAATGCAGGGTCAGCACCAGCTTCGGCTCTTCTCCGTCCACGGGCTTGACATTCCAGAGGCGGTGCGAAAAGCCAACCTTGCCGCCGTGCAGGGAATTCTTTCCGTTGTTCCGGTAGAGCGTGTAGGTCTCGCCGTCCAGCGTAAATTTGCCGTTCGCAATGCGGTTGCCCACTCTGCCGACCAGAGCGCCGAGATAGCCGTCCCCCAACACATAGTCGCGCAGGGAATCGTATCCCTCCACCACATCGGAGGAGCGACCGTACTTGTCCGGCACGCGGATTTCCGTCACCGCTCCGCCGTATTCGCAGACGGTCACGGTCATTCCCGTGCGGTTCTTCATCGTGTAGCAGTAAACCTCGCTACCATCGTCCAGCGTTCCGAAATAATGCTTGGTAATCATACGGATTCCCCCTCAGTTCTCGTAGCCGTTCGGATTTTTCTTCTGCCAGTTCGCCATGTCGCGGCACATATCCTCAATGCCGAACTCCGCGTGCCAGCCCAGAATCTCCGCCGCTTTGGTCGGGTCGGCGTAGCAGGTTGCGATGTCGCCGGGACGGCGCGCCACGATCTTGTAAGGCACTTTCAGTCCCGACGCCTTTTCATACGCATGGACGATATCCAACACCGAGTAGCCCACGCCCGTGCCGATGTTGTAGTACTCCACACCCGTCACCCGGTCCGCTCTCTGGAGCGCCTTGAGGTGCGCCTTGGCAAGGTCGACCACATGGATATAATCCCGCACACCCGTGCCGTCCGGCGTGTCGTAATCGTCGCCGTATACCTGCAGGAAGGGCAGCTGTCCCGCCGCAACCTTTGCAACATAGGGCAGCAGGTTATTCGGAATGCCGCGCGGGTTCTCGCCGATCAGCCCGCTCTTGTGCGCGCCGATGGGGTTGAAATACCGCAGGATGGAAACGCTCCAGTCCTTGTCCGCGAACCAGACATCCTTGAGAATGCGCTCGATCATGAGTTTCGTTTCGCCATAGGGGTTGGTCGTGGACAGCGGGAAGTCCTCCTTGATCGGCACGGTCTTGGGCGAGCCGTAGACCGTTGCGGACGAGCTGAACACAATGCGCTTGGCATTGTACTGCGCCATCAGCTCCACCAGATTCAGCGTGCTGAGAAGGTTATTGTAGTAGTACCGTCCCGGTTGCATAACCGATTCGCCGACCGCTTTCAAACCCGCAAAGTGAATCGCAGAGTCAATGTCGGGATTCTCGACGAACACGCGGCGCAGAGCCTCCTTGTCGCAAAGGTCGACCTCATAAGCGCGGAATTCCTTCCCCGTGATTTCCCTGATGCGGTCCAGCACCTTCGGAGAACTGTTGACATAGTTGTCCGCAATCACAACATCGTAGCCCGCATTCAGAAACTCGACCGCGGTATGGGAGCCGATGAATCCCGCTCCCCCTGTAATCAGAATAGCCATTTTCCTTTACCTCTCTTTTTTTAAGACCTTGGGCTTTAAGACCTTGGGCTTTGCCCAAACCCACTCAGGGGACTTCTTGCAGGAAGTCCCCTGAGAACCTTCAAGAACTTTGCCCTAAGGGGATTATTATGTAGCCGATTATAAAGAGCAGTCTTTCTGCAAACCGTATGGTCCTTTTTCTCCCGTCACGCCCACAGATCGGCGGGGTACTCGCCTTTCGCAATCAGGTCGGCGATTGCCGCCTTGACGCGCGGTTTGTCCTCAGGGTAAGTTACCCCCTGCCAGACCGATTCGGTCGGATAGACCGCGACATCGCAGAGTCCCGCCTCCATCTGCGCCTGCACCGCAAACGGCAGATAGAATTCGCACTTGAGCGGATTGGTCGGAACCACCGCTTCATAGAAGCCGCGCAGCTCGGTCTCCAGATGTCGGAACAGATCGGGCGTAAAGCCCCAGCAGTTCATCGACACAACCGTGTCAAGCGGCAACTCGGTCCATGTCGAACCGTCATCCTCCAGATATGCCGCGCCGTTTTCGCGTTTTTCGATCTTCGTGCGCTCGGTCACACGAATGAGCTTTCCGTCCTCTCCGACCTCGCACACGCCGCGCGAAACGGTTCCGTTTTCGGTCAGCGTATTGCCCGCGCGGAAGCCCACCATGCAGTGGTGCGCAGGAATACCCGAAAGGTTCGGCCGGGACAGATGCTCCGCCAAGTGGCGGAAAGTCTCCGCTCCGTAGAAGTCATCCGCGTTGATGACCGCAAAATGATCGGTCACAAGGTCGCGCGCACACCACACGGCGTGTCCCGTCCCCCACGGCTTGGTCCGTCCCGCAGGCAGTTTCAGACCGCTCGGCAGATCGTTTGCATCCTGAAAAACATACTTGACCTTGATCTTCTTCGCAATGCGATTTCCGATGGTCTCGCGGAACTGCTCCAGGTTCTCCTGTTTGATGATAAAGACAGCCTGATCGAAGCCCGCGCGGATGGCGTCATAGACCGAAAAATCAATGATGAAATTACCCGCGTCGGTCATGGGGTCCAACTGCTTCAGCCCACCGTAGCGGGAACCGAGTCCTGCGGCAAGAATTACCAGTGTCATGAATTCATCTCCTTATGTGAGTTTCTTCAAAGATAAGTATACACGAAAACCCGCAAAAAGTAAAGGGGTTTGTGAAAATTCACCCGAAAAATTCCCTTTTTCCAAAGCACGGGTGACTGTTTTTCCGTCCTTTTCGCTTTTTTCCCGAAAAGTTTTGAAAAAGGACTTGACAAATCCCTGTCCGACCGCTATAATTGTATCATATGAGACAAAAGGAGGGATCGGATTGACGGATGAAAGTTTGCGCAAAGCCCTTTTGCGCTGTCCGTTGTTCGGCGGTCTGTCGCGCGAAGTGCTGACCGGTTCGGTTGAAAACGCAACGGTACGGACCTATTCCGACGGCGAAGTCATCGATCCGGCGGATGCCGACGGAACCCCGTTGCTGATCGTTCTGGCAGAGGGAAAAGCAACGGCAGCGCCGTCGAATGCGGGGCACAATGTTCTGCTGCGCTTTCTCGGCGCGGGCGATCTGTTCGGGATCGCGAATCTGTTCTCGGACACGCCGACGGTCAGCAAGGTCCGCGCGTCGGGCGACTGTACCTGCCTGCTCTTTTCGGAGAACACGGTCCGCGCGCTTCTGGATAGCGACCGCGGCTTCCGCCAAAACTACATCGGGTATCTTTCCGGGCGCGTCCGCTTTCTCAACCGCAAGATCGGGTATCTGACCGCAGGCAGCGCCGAGCGGCGGCTTGCCCTCTACCTTGCGGGACTCGGGCAGGGCGAGGTCACGCTCACCGAATCCATCTCCTCTCTCTCCGACCTGCTCAACCTTGGCAGAGCCTCGCTTTACCGCGCCTTTGACCGCCTGACCGCCGACGGGTATCTGGTCAAAAACGGCAAGCATCTGACCCTGCCCGACCCCGCCGCCATGCTCGCACACTACAATCAATAATTTTTTTGAAAGGAAATCTTATCATGAAATTCCGCATATTTTCCATGTTCCTGCTCGTTGCCCTGCTCGTCTCCTTTGCCGTTGCCTGCAAACCGCTGACCGACCCCAAGAACACCACCGAAGCGCCGACCGAAACAACCGAGACCCCCGCCGCTCCCACCGATGTCCGCGTTTACACGATGAACGGTACCACCGGCTTCGGTATGGCAAAGCTGATGGAGGACGCCGCAAACGGCGCGTTCAGAACCGAAAAATACACCTTTGAGGTCAAGACCGACTTTGCGAAGGAAGTCCTCCCCGCGCTGATCAACGGCGACGCGGACATTGCCGCCATCCCGACCAACGGCGCGTCGATTGCCTACAACAAAACAGAAGGCAAGGTGAAAGTCCTCGCCGTCAACACGCTCGGGTGCCTCTATGTCATCGGCAAAACGGAGGTGGCGTCACTTGCCGATCTCAACGGCAAGACCGTTTATGCGCCCGCGCAGAATCCGACCTTTATTTTCAAGTATCTCTGCGAGCAGAACCGCGTCAATGTAACGATTGACAACCAATACTCCGCTCCCGCCGACCTCGTGGCGGCAGTTGCGGCGGGCAAGGTGGACTACGCCGTGCTCCCCGAGCCGATGATTACCGTTGCGAAAGCAAAGAACGCGGACCTGAAAGTCTCGCTCGATCTCACCGCCGAGTGGAACAAACTCGACGGTAAGAAGGACACGCTCGTGCAGGGCTGTGTGGTGGTTCGCACCGCGTTCCTCGAAGCGCATCCCGAAGCCGTTGCAAACTTCCTCAGCGCCTATGAAGCGTCGGTGAACGATGTCAACACCAACACCGAGGAAGCCGCAGAGCTGATTGTCAAGCACGGTATCTTCGCGCAGGCGCCCGTTGCGAAGAAAGCGATTCCGAAGTGTAACATTCATTTCGTTGCGGGCGAGGACATGAAAACCGCAATGAACACCTATCTGACCATCCTTTCGGGAATCAACGCGAGCGCAATCGGCGGCAAGGTGCCGGATGACGCGTTCTACTATCTCGGAAAATGAAGCGGATACCGAAACTTTTCCGCATTCTCTTTGCCGTCGCCTTCTGGATCTTCGTCTGGTGGGCGGCGGCAAAGTCGGTTGGAAGCGAACTGCTCTTCCCCGCTCCCGCCGCAGTGTTCCGGGTTCTGTGGGCACTGGTGCGCTCGAAAGAGTTTTATCTTGTCACGGGGCGGTCACTGCTCAATGTCGTGACCGGCATTCTTGCGGCAGTCTCTCTCGGCGTGCTTCTGGCGGGACTTTGCCACCGCGTCCGCATCCTGCGGGACCTGTTCCTGCCGCTGATGACCGTCATCAAGGCAACGCCGGTTGCCTCCTTCATCGTCCTGCTCCTGATTTTCATCGGAGCGGCAAAGGTCCCCGCCCTCATCACCTTTCTCATCGTCCTGCCCGTGGTCTGGACCAATCTGGACGAAGGGTTGGATCGCATTGACGCGGGGCTTTCCGAGGTCGCGCGGGTCTACCGCTTTCCCTACCCGCGGAGGTTGCGCGTGCTGGTTCTCCCCTCCCTGCGCCCCTACTTTCTTTCCGCCTGCCGCACTTCTCTCGGGCTTGCATGGAAGGCGGGCATCGCGGCGGAAATTCTCGCCACTCCGCGCGGAACCATCGGTCGGATGATCGGCGACGCGCGGCTGTACCTCGAAACCGAGCAGATGTTTGCATGGACGCTGACGGTGATTCTGCTCAGTCTCCTGATTGAATACGGCTTCGTCGCGCTGTTCCGCAGATTCGACAGAAGCGCACGCACGGGAGGTGACCGCAATGCTTGAATTTGAACGCGTTTCTTTTTCCTACAAGAAAAACACCCCCGTTTTGCGCGACCTCTCCTTCCGTCTGGAGGACGGCGGATTCCTGACCGTCATGGGCGAATCGGGATGCGGCAAAAGTACCCTGCTCTCGCTCGCGGCGGGACTGCTTACGCCAACCGACGGGCGGGTGCTCTGCACGGCAAAACGCATTTCCTGCGCGTTTCAGGAGCCGCGCCTGTTCCCGTGGCTGACCGTTGCGCAGAATCTTTCCGCCGTCCTGCCCAAGCCCGACCCCCTCGCTATTGCGGAGGTGCTTCGGACAGTGGAACTTACGGACAGCGCCGCGCTCTACCCTGCCGAACTTTCGGGCGGTATGAAAAGCCGCGTTTCTCTTGCGCGCGCCCTGCTCTATGGTGGTGACCTTTTCCTGCTTGACGAGCCGTTTTCCGCGCTCGATGCGGACCTGCGCCGCCGTCTCTCCGACCGTCTCCGCGCCAAATGGAAGCAAGCCGGCGCCGCCGTCCTGCTCGTAACCCATCAGCAGGAGGATGCGGAACGCTTGGGCGGGAGGGTGCTGAAACTTTGATCCGCAATTTCGGCAGTATTTTTCCGCTTCTCCTTGACAATCCCTCCGAACTGTGCTAAAATAGTAGTATTCCAAGCAAAGAGGACAACCGAATTGAAGGATTTTTTCAAAAAGCATACGCTCTATAACCTGTTCAACGCGAACGGAAACCGCGAGCAGGACGCGCCCGAAGAGGACACGCGCCCCACTCTGCGGCGCTTTTTCCGTCTGCTCCGCCGCAAGTTCTGGCGGCTCATCACGCTGAACATGATGATGCTCCCCATGGTGGCACCGATCCTCATCGGTGCTTTCCTCTACCTCGGGATGCACAAAACCCCAACGGCAAACAATGTGATCTTTCCGCAGATTTTCGGCGCGGGGCTGATCTCCAACTCCACCGGGGCAACCTTCCTCTCCGATCTGTTCGGCGCGCAGTTCCTCATCCCCGCCTATCAGAACACGGCATCCTATGTCGGCATGGGCATCTGCGCGGGCTTTTTGGTCCTGACCTTCGGTTGGCAGAACATCGGCGCAACCTACATCCTGCGCGGCATCGTGCGCGGCGACCCCATCTTTCCCTTCTCCGATTATGTCTACGCGGTCAAGCGGAACTGGAAGCAGGGCTTTTTCCTCGGTCTGATCGATGCGGCGATCCTGTTCTTCCTCGGCTTTGATTTCCTGTTTTTCTATAATCAGACCGGATCTTTCAAAATGGATGTGATGTACTTCGCAATCTTCGCCATTGCCATCATCTACTTCTTCATGCGCTTTTACATCTATCTGCTTCAGATCACC
>CAKSUH010000091.1 GCA_934500855.1 uncultured Eubacteriales bacterium | reverse complement strand
TTCGCCTTGGCATAAATCTGCAGTTGTGCGGGCGTATATTTTTTGTCATCAAAGGCAGGGATGTTTCCGGTAAAATCGTGTGTTTCATAATATGCCTGAAGCGCATCCCGCGTCTCTTTGTCGTATGGCTTCGCGAGTCCTCCCACTACATATTTTTATAATCGTTCCCCCACCTTGCCATAGCATCAAGGATGGGACCGAGCGTCTCTCCGAGCGGTGAGAGCGCGTATTCCACGCGCGGCGGGACTTCGGGGTAAACGGTTCTCGTGAGGATCCCGTCTGCCTCCATCTCACGCAGGCTGTCGGTCAGCACCTTCTGACTGATACCTTCGAGATCTTTACGAAGTTCGTTGAATCTCCACGGGCGGGCACGCAGGTTGCGGATGATGAGCAGCTTCCATTTGCTTCCGATGAGTTGTACCGTTGTTGCCACGGGGCAGGCGGGCAATTCTTCTTTTGTCAGCATGATGACACCCTCCTTTATGCTGCATTTGATTTTGCATGTTACACTTATATTATACCATAACATTCGCGCTTTTCAAGCGTTTTTTCAAGTCCTTTTCCAAGGGTTACTTTTTTATTACCGAGGCACAAAAAAGTGCGTACTTGTGCAATCGCAGAAAGGGTTTATAATAATAGTCACAGAGGGCAAGGCGCCCATCTGAATCAAACAAAACGGAGGAACAAACAATGGCACTTTCTGATCTTTCCGGGTGGCACAAGAAGAAGGCGGAGGCTCCTGCTACTGCCTGCGGCGCGGCTGACAAGCCCGCCGAGGAGAAGAAGCCCGCGGCTTGCGGCACTGCCTGCGGCGCGGCTGACAAGCCCGCCGAGGAGGAGAAGCCCGCTGCTTGCGGTACCGCCTGCGGCGCGGCTGACAAGTCTGCCGAGGAGAAGAAGCCCGCGGCTTGCGGCACTGCCTGCGGCGCGCCTGACAAGCCTGCCGAGGAGAAGAAGCCCGCGGCTTGTGGTACTGCCTGCGGCGCGGCTGACAAATCCGGCAAGTAAAAACGATGGGTCTGCCGTGTTCGCATGACAGACCCAACCGAAAGAGACGACCGGGTACACCGGTTTTACATAACAGTGAGGTTTGCGATGAAACAGTATTTTTCTTTCCAGTGGCATATCACCGATGATTGCGATCAGCGGTGCAAGCATTGCTACATTTTTTCTGAAAACGCCTGCAAGAAGCCGGATTCCATGTCATGGGAGCAAATGCAGGACACCTTTTACAACTGCCTTGATTTCTGCCGTATGTATGACAGATTGCCGTACTTCTATATCACGGGAGGAGATCCGATTCTGCATCCGGACTTCTGGAAGCTGCTCGGACTGATGAAGGAAAACGAAATACCGTTCA
Organism: uncultured Eubacteriales bacterium; assembly: GCA_934500855.1. Taxonomy (GTDB): domain Bacteria; phylum Bacillota; class Clostridia; order Oscillospirales; family CAG-272; genus UMGS1865. Next base: position 5,278 of record CAKSUH010000091.1, on the reverse strand, counting down.
CCATCCTCGGAAACCCTTTTCATCTTGATGATGATGTTTGCCGCCGTCTGAAAGATTACGGATGTGAAAAATATCAGCTTTCCATCGACGGTCTGCGTGAAACACACGATTGGTTCCGCAAGCCCGGCAGCTTCGACACGACACTGGAAAAGATCGGTTGTATCAACCGCGCCGGGATGCGCAGTGTCGTTATGACGACCGTTTCCGGGACGAATATCGACGAGGTTCCGGGCATCATCGACACGGTGGTAGCAGCGGGGGCAAACATTTTTGCCTTTGCGCGCTACTGTCCGACAAGTGAAGAAAAAGATGTGGGAATCGAACCGCTCAGATACCGCAAGCTGCTCTCTGACTGCGACAAAAAGTTCAGGGAATATGAAGCGGCGGGATGTCAGACCTACTTTAATAAAAAAGACCACCTCTGGACGCTGTATGAATACGAAACGGGTGCGTTCCGGATTCCGGAAGGCGTAGAGGACGGCATGATCTACGGCGGCTGCAACTGCGGCAACTGCCACCTGACGATCCTTCCGACAGGCGATATTTACGCCTGCCGCAGAGTGCAGAACAGTAAGGTCGGAAATGTATTTTCCGATCGCATAGCCGATGTATGGGTTTGCGGAATGGAGCGGTACCGGGATTATACCAAGTTTGAAAAATGCGCAAAATGCGAGCTGCTTGCGTTCTGCCGCGGATGTCCCGCCGTGGCAAGCGGCAAGGACGGCAATTTCTATGCTGCCGATCCGCAATGCTGGAAGGAGATTAAAAATGTCTGATATCATGGAAACCATTATGCACCGCCGCTCGGTTCGGCGGTTTGAGACAAAGCAGATTGACGAGAATGCTTTGGAGCAGATTTTGCAGGCGGGGCTTTACGCACCGAGCGCCGGAGGACGGCAAAGCGTGATATTTGCCGTCTGTCAGGACAGAGAGGTAAACGAACGCCTCGGAAAAATCAAACGCGCAAATTCGCATCCCCGCATGGCGACGGAAAACAATTTTGTCTCCCGCGAACAGCCCAGCATTGCGGACGACCCGAAGCTGACAAACGCCTTTTATGACGCACCGACGGTTATTACGATGTTTGCGCCAAAGGACTTCCTTTTCTCTGTGGATGACTGTGCCGTCGCGGCAGAAAACATGATGCTTGCCGCAGACGCACTCGGTATCGGCTCCTGTTATATCGGGCAGGGCTGGACAGCCTTTGCCGATCCTTACGGGCAGGAAGTACTCCGAAAATGGGCGATACCGACAGACCGTTACGCCGTCATGCAGCTTCTTCTCGGTTATCCGCGCGAGAGCGATTCACATCCCACGGCAAAACCGAGAAAAGCGGGGCGTGTGATACGGATAGGAGCAGATGAAACATGATACTGAACACCGGTTGTCGGACGGATATTCCGGCATATTACAGCGAATGGTTCTGCAACCGTGTGCGTGACGGCTATGTATTGACACGAAATCCGTACACCCCCGAACAGGTACTCCGATACCGGCTTGATCCCGAGGTCGTCGATATCCTCTGCTTCTGTACCAAAAATCCGCAGCCGATGCTAAAGCGGCTTTCCGAGCTGTCCCGCTTCCGGCAGTTCTGGTTCGTGACACTGACGCCGTACGGAAAAGAGATCGAGCCGTTTGTCCCGGACAAAACGGATGTTTTGAAGTCAATCAAGGAGCTGTCCGGGATTGTTGGGGCAAAAGCGGTCGGCTGGCGGTATGATCCGGTTTTTATCACCGAAAAATATTCTCCCGAATATCACCTGCGGGCATTTGCGGAAATTGCACAGACTCTTTCGGGATATGTGAATTCCTGTGTCGTCAGTTTTATTGATCTTTATGAAAAGACCAAACGCAATTTCCCGGAAGCACGCGCCGTCCCCCATGAAGAACAGAAGCGGTTGATTACGGAATTTGTGAAGACCGGTCGGCAGTACGGCATTCCGATCCGCACCTGCTGTGAAAATGCGGCGCTCGCCGAATGCGGGGCGGATGTTTCGGGGTTCATGACAAAAGAGGTTTTGGAGACGGCAACAGATATAAGTCTTTCTGTTCCGAAATCAAAGAAATCGCCGCGGGCGCAGTGTAATTGCCTGCTCGGTGCGGATATCGGGATGTACAATACCTGTCTGCACGGCTGTGTTTATTGCTATGCCAACTATGACCGGAAAACCGTGGAACAGAACAGAAAACTGCACAATCCCGACTCACCGTTTCTCATCGGCGGCTTTCGTCCGGGCGACCGGATTATTGACGCACGGCAGGAGTCTTATATCAAAAATCAACTGTCCTTGTTTTAGAGAGGTATTATGAACGCTGAAATCTGTTTGCAAAAACTGAAGCTGTGCGGTGTGCTTTCCTTTGCTACCGTAGACAAAAACGGCGCGCCGCAGGTTCGGTGTGTCAGTGCCATTCACTTTGAGCCGGACAGCCTGTATTTTCTCACGGCGCGCGGCAAATCTTTTTGTGAGGAACTGCTTGCCGACGGACGAGTGCAGATGCTTGCCTATACCCGTTATAAAGAGATGATCCGGCTTTCCGGCAAAGCGATTCCTGTTTCCGAAAAGGAACGGCGTGAAAAGGTTGACACCATTTTTTCCGAACAACCCTACCTTTCCAATGTCTATCCGGGGGACACGCGGGATATCTGCGTAATCTTTGAAATCAAGGATTTCACCATTGAGTATTTCAATCTCGGAGTCAACCCGATTTTTCGTGAAACCTATGCGGTAGGACACGCAAAAACGGACTTCAAGGGCTATCGGATAACCGATGCGTGTATCGGGTGCGGCACCTGTCTTTCACACTGTCCGCAAAAATGTATCGTACCGGGTGAGAAATACACCATTCAGCCGGAACATTGCCTTCACTGCGGAGCTTGTTTTGAAAACTGTCCTGTCGGCGCGGTGGAAAAATGGAAATGAGGCTTTCCGATGAACCAAAGTGAAAAAAGGTGGTATCTGATAGATCGTCTGCTCGAAGAACGACCGGAATACGGAAATACCGCTGTTCCATACGGAGCGGAAGAACAAAAGCGCCTGCTCCGTGCGCTTTTCAATGTCCGTCCGCCGAAACCGTGCGACGCGGAGTTTCTGCGGGTACAGGACGAATATCTGCGCGAAGAAGCGCGGCAAAAGGGCGTGACCGACTTTGCTGCCCTTACGCCGATCCGCCCCGATATTTACCTGTGGCAGGGCGACATTACCACGCTGAAATGCGACGCCATCGTCAATGCCGCAAACAGTCAAATGCTCGGTTGCTTCTGCCCGAACCACGGGTGTATCGACAATGTCATTCACACTTTCGCGGGCGTACAGCTCCGTCTTGCCTGTGCGGAACTGATGGCAAAGCAGGGGCACGATGAACCGACGGGACAGGCGAAAATCACACCGGCATTCAACCTGCCATGCCGGTATGTCTTACACACAGCCGGACCGATTGTCGGCGGGCGGCTGACGGAGAGAGACTGTGAGTTGTTGCGCTCCTGCTACCGTTCCTGTCTTGCTCTGGCGGATGAAAAGCACCTCGGAAGTATCGCTTTCTGCTGTATCTCTACCGGGGAATTTCATTTTCCGAATGAGAGGGCGGCGGAGATCGCAATACAGGCTGTAAAGGATTATAAAAAAGAAACGAAAAGCGGAATCAAGGTGATATTTGATGTTTGGAAGAACGAGGATTACGAAATCTACAACCGACTGCTCGGTGCAGATACCAAAGCTGAAAACCGCGCTTGACGAAGCCGACGCGGTTATCATCGGCGCGGGTGCGGGGCTTTCAACCTCGGCGGGATTTACCTACGACGGCGGGCGGTTTCGAAAATATTTTGCTGATTTTGAGGCGAAATACGGTTTTCATGATATGTATTCGGGCGGGTTTTATCCGTATGATACACCGGAGGAACACTGGGCATATTGGAGCCGGTATATCCTCATCAACCGCTATACGGACGCGCCGAAGCCGGTCTATGAAGAACTGTTCCGTCTTGTGAAGGACAAAGATTATTTTGTCATCACGACGAATGTTGACCACTGCTTTCAGAGGACGGGCTTCGATAAAAAGCGGCTGTTTTACACGCAGGGCGACTACGGGTTGTTTCAATGCAGAGAACCTTGCTGTCAGGAGACATGGGACAATGAAGCGGTTATCAGGCAAATGGTCGCAGAGCAAAAGGACATGAAAATTTCGTCTGCGCTTATCCCGCGCTGTCCGCACTGCGGAAAGCCCTTGACCATGAATCTTCGCGCGAACGACAGGTTTGTCGAGGACGAGGGCTGGCACCGGGCGGCGGGGCGGTATGCAAACTTCCTGCGCACGAGAGAGGGACAAAAGATATTGTTTCTCGAACTCGGTGTCGGGTATAACACGCCTGTCATCATCAAATATCCCTTCTGGCAGATGACCGCGAAAAATCCACGCGCGACTTACGCCTGCATCAACCGCGGCGAGGTGTTCTGTCCTGATGAGATTGCCGACAGAGCGATTTGCGTTGACGGGGATATCGGAGAAGCAATCGAAAAAGTTCTGTGATATTTCAATCTGTTTTGGCTTAGCAGTTGCATTTTCGTGAGTTCTATGGGATACCTGGTACATAACAATTCGTGTGGGTAGGTTGACTTGTCACCGAGGTGTCATGTTTCCCGCGCCACAAAAAAGCCTTGAAAACACGGAGTTTTCAAGGCTTTTTGCTTTTTCTTTCCGTTGTCACACGGCGGTCGTCGGGATGCACCACCTAAGTATTCTGGTTCACTTCCCAAATGCTGATATGGCAGTGGGTTTGTTATTTCTTTCATTGACGAACTTAATTTTGCTTTTGATCATCCTCGCCGTGAATTCGTGCGTTCATTTTCTTTATGCGCCTCTTCCAAAGCAGATACTGTGAAATCCAAACCGCCGCAAAAAACATCACGAAGATTCCCACATAAGAAAGAACACCGGTAATGGAGTGCTTCATCCAATTCGCAAAATAAGCAATCGGCAGCATGACCACGCTGATAATCAAAAAGTATATGCCGCTTTGCTTTGCAAGGCTCCATGAATCAATTTCCCAGATCACGGATGCCATCGCAAATCCCACACCATGGATGGCGCAAAGGATCGTCTGCAAAATAACTGCATTCAGTTCGTTCCCCGTCGTTTGGATCAGTTCCGGCGTGACGGGGTAAAAAGAGCCGTCTCCGATGCAGATGGAGATCAGCAGCGTAATTACAAACCCGATGGCGATTCCGACGGGCAGTCCGAACAATCCGCGCAAAATCACTTTCTTTTTCATTTTTACCACCTC
>CAKSUH010000090.1 GCA_934500855.1 uncultured Eubacteriales bacterium | reverse complement strand
GAGCCACGGCGTAAAGCCCCAGAAGTTCATCGAAACCGGCGTTTCCGGCGCATAGACCGGGCCGTCGCCGTCTTCCAGAATGTCGCGGATCTTGCCGAAGTTCCAGATCATGCCGATGTCATAAACGCGGTTTCGGAAGATCAGGTTCAGCATCTGTGCCGACTGCGGGTCGCCCGCAAAGCGCGAGCCGAGCACGGAGTTGTAGAACGCGGGCATCACGGATCGGTTGGAAAGCATTGCCATTGCCTGCAGCAGATCGCTCAGCCGCTCGGGATTCTCCGCATTCTTCGGAATGCAGATGACGCCCGCAGAGTAGATGTTGACGGGGGAGTAGTAGCGGTCCACGAGGTCATCGTATTTCGGCATCGGCAGAATGCCGTAATCGTTGGTGTAATCCTTGATGTTGTAGTAGGACTGAAGCGGACGGACCAGATAGAGATTCAGCCCGTCCTGCGCGAATCTCCGAACGGTTTCTCTGACATCCAGCCCCTCGGTCTGACGGTTGAAGAACACTTCGCTGCTCATCAGCGTGTAGATGTTTTGCAAAAGCGTAACGGAGCGCTCGCCGCTGATGTTGCTGATGATTTTGCCGTCCTGCTTTTCCGCAACCTTCAGGTTGGCGGCATGCAGGAAGAAGTAGGGCGCGTCGTTCTGGCAGGAGATGCCGACCAGCCCGTCAAGGTTGTCGGTTGCGGTCTTTGCCGAGGAATAAAGCGCGCTGTAGGTCCAGGTTCCCTGTTCCGCCAGCTCAAACGGATCGTCCAGTCCCAGATTGCGGATTACCTCGGGGCGGAAGAACACGCCGATTGTGGAGAGCTTGTCGATGTAAGTCATGTCCGAAACCGCGCCGAACATCTTTCCTTCAATCGTAAAGGCGTCAATCGCGTTCTGATCCCACCAGTCATAGGAGGTGTCAAATCCGAGGCTGTCCATGTCGCGGATCAGCCCGAGATTGAAGAGCTGATAAAGGTAGGTTGTGACCTGTACCACTGCGTCATAGGGTTTGCTTCCGTCGTTCAGCTTCTGCCGCAGATGGGTCGAAAGCCCTTTGCCCCACAGCTTCATGGTCACATTTGCGCCAAGCAATGTCCGGAGCTGTTCGTTTCTGGAATAGACTGCCTGCTCCAGAACATCCGCTCCCGCACTTTCCACATAAATGTCGTTCGGGATTCCGCTCCAGCCGCGGTCGGTTTCGGTATCGTACCGCAGGATGTCAAAGCTGTAGTCGGGGTAGCGCCTGCCGCCGAAGTCGATGGGATAGGGTTCCTCCTCGCTCCCGCGCGTTGCGACCGTTCCGGTTTCGGTACCCTGCGCGGGCTTGCCGCAGGACGCAAACAGCAGGCAGAGAATCAGCAGGAGCGGGAGAAGTCTTTTTGGCTTCATTTCGTTTCCTCCTCGTTTTCGTTTCGGATCTCCATGTCAAAACAGAGTGCGTTGTGGTCGGAAAGGTAGCCGCCCGCCTCGCGGTCGGTTACGGTGAGCGCCTGCGGAAGGATTCCCTTCGTGTAAAACCCGTAGTCGATAATCAGAAAGTCGGCGGGGTCGGGGTCCCGGTCCTCCCGCTCGTATTTGTTGAAGGTCCAGGGGAGCGCGGGAGCGGGAACTGCCGCGCGGAAATCACGGAACAGTCCGTCCGCAAGCATCCGGGCGTGCGTTTGGGAGTCGGGTCCGGCATTGAAGTCACCCGTCAGAAAAATCGGATAGCCGCGTTGCGCAAGGACCTGCGCGTGCGGGAGAAGCACGCCGCATTCCGCCAGCCGCGTGTCCTCGTTGGTGTAGTCCAGATGGGTGTTCATGTGAACATAGCGGACGCCCTCCCGCGTTTCAAAAAGTCCCCAGCCGCAGGAGATGAAGTAACGGGAGCCGAAATCCCGGGAGACGATTCCCGGCGTGCGCGAGAGCCAGAACACGCCCGCTTCGAGAAGTGTGACCTGCTCCGCATCATAATAAAGGAAGTTTTTGAACCCGTTCGGGTCCGGATGCGGGGCTTGGACCCGCGTCAGATGCGGGAGTACGGCGTCCAGCCGTTCCCGCCAGAAGGGGGTGCATTCCTGTACGCCGAGCGTTGCGGGACGGCAACGCGCAAGGTATGCGGCAATGCGCGGCTCCCGAACCGACTGGTTGTGCTGCTCGGGGGTGCGCGCCGTGCGCAGGTTGAGACTGACTGCCCGGATGGTTGCGTGTTTCATTGGATCCTCCTTGTTTTCTATCGTTTGCAGATGGTTGCGTGAAGCGTCAGTGCGTTGTGGTCGGAAAGGTAGCCGCCGTTCTGCTTTTCCGTCACCGAAAAGCGGTCGGCAGTCACGGGACCCGCAAAAAGACAGTAGTCAATGGTTTTGCGACTGCGGTAAACCGCGCTCTCATCGTTCGCGTAGGCGTTGAAGGTGTGCAGGGCGGTGGTAACCTCCGAGGCCTTGCGGCTGTCGGTCAACTCGCCGAGCAGTGCGGCGATGACTGGGCTGTCGGGCGTGGAGTTGAGATCCCCCGTGAGAAAGACCGCAAGCCCCTGCGCACGGAATTCCGCAATGCGGGGGAGCAGGACCTCAAGCTCCTTCAGGCGGATATCCTCGTGGTAAGCGTCCAGATGGGTGTTGATGTGCACATACCGCACGCCGGTTGCAAGGTTTTCAAAGATTGCCCATGCCGCGGAAATGTAGTACTCCGATCCGAACCCGCGCGAGGCGTAGGCGGGGGTTTCCGAAAGCCAGAAAGAGCCTGCGTCCGCAACCCGAACCGTTTGCGGGTTATACCAGATGTAATTTTTCATCGCGTCGGGATTGGGATGCGTCAGTTGTGCGCGGCGGTAACCGATTCCGCCGAGCGCTTCGTCCAGCCGTGTGCGCCAGAACACCGTGCATTCCTGCGTTCCGACGGAATCGGGCTTGGTTTCCGCAACAAAGCTGACAATGCGCGGTTCGCGCAGGCTCTGGTTGTTGTGCTTGGCGGAGCCTGCCGTCCGCAGGTTCAGGCTTGCAATCGAAAGAGCGGTTTCGGCAAACGCGTAGGCATGGCGCTCGGTGTGGGCAAGCGGATTGAGCGTGCCGTCTCCGGCAACGCCGTGCTCGAGAAAATAGGCGATTGCGGAAGAGAGCGCGTCATGGGACCTGCCGAACAGAACCACCGTGTCGCCGTCGGTCCGAACCGTCCAGTCCTCGCGGGTCAGTCCTGCCGAAGCGGTTGCCGACTGCGCGCAGGCAGTGTCGCCGACAAGGATCACCTTGCCTGTTCCGTCCGTGTCGCGGTCGGTAGCCATCGGCAGGGTACAGCCGTAGCGCCCGATGAGACTGTCCCGCAAGCCGACCGCCGCCGCCTTTTCAGCCGTGCGGTCGGAAAGCGCCGAATAAACGATCGTGTAGTCCGCAAGTACGGCTTTTGAAATCCTATTCGGTTCGGTGGATTCTTTTTCGCTTCCGTCGACCTTTCCGCGACAGCTTGCCGTTGCCGAAAGCAACAGCAAAACCGTCAGAAGAAACGCAACCGTTCTCCGTATTCCGTGCATTCCGCAGCTCACCTCCGAAAAAATGTATAAAAAGGTTGACAAATCCGACTGTTTGTTGTATAATCGTAACGAACGGACCGTTTTTCTCCGTCATTTATATAGTAACAGATTTTTGTCCTTCGCGCAATAGGAATCTCTACTTGATATTTTCGATTTTCTATTCAAATGAGGTGATGCTTTGTATCCGCTTTTTACCGTAACGGGGACCTTTTCCTTTTCCGCGCTTGACCGCGACAGCAAAACGGGTCCGATCCGCACCGTACAGTATTACGAACTGGAACTGTATACCTCAGACGGAGCAACCGCCTACCTTTCCGATGTTGCGTATCCGATCCGAAAGGGGACCATGTTGCTTGCAAGGCCCGGGGACCGCCGCTTTACCGAGGGCAATTTTTCCTGTCTGTATGTGCATTTCGCCTGTCACGAAACGGATTTTGCCGCGCGCTGGCTGGATTCGCTTCCGCAGTCGGCAATCCTGCACGGGAGCTACCGATGCGAGGCGCTGATGGAAAAACTCGCGGAGCTGTTTTGGGGAAAAAGCAGGATGGCGGAAATTCGGATCGAAAGCATCCTTCTGGAACTGATTGCGGAGTTTGCCGAATCGGCGGCGGGGGACGATATTGCGCCGAAGCGCTATCGCGTTTACCGCAGGCAGATTGACGACACCTTGGATTATATGAAGGGACACTATCATGAGGCGCTTACCTCGGCGGTTCTTGCCGACCGCATCCATCTGAGCGTGAATTTCTTTCAGACGGTTTTTCGGGAACTGGTTGGGGTTCCGCCTGCGCGGTATCTCAAACAGCTGCGGATTGAGTCTGCCTGTCGGATGCTTGCCGATACCGACCTGCCGCTTTCCGAAATTGCCGAACTGAACGGATTTTCGGGCGCGAGCCATCTGACCTGCTCCTTTCGGGAGGCAAAGGGAATGACGCCTTCCGAATACCGCAGACAAACCAAAGCGTAACCGAAAAAGCCCTGCCGCGGCAATGCCGCAGGCAGGGCTTTCCCTTTTTTTCTTGAAAAAACGCAAACAAATCGCGTTCTTTAGGCGGACGTTAGGGAGGCGTGGTAAAATAGGGGCACAAAAGGCAAAAGCCTAAAGGCAGAAGCCTAAAGACAAGGGAGGGACTTTTCTATGAAACGGGCAATGAAAAACGGAATTCTGTTTGCGGCAATGGCGGTGGCGGTCGGAATGCTGACCCTGACGCTTCTGCACGGGTACGGCGTTATCGGCGGGAAAGGCGCGGTCGGCGCACCGGACGGGCGCTTTCCGGGGGTCGGACCGAACGATTCCGAAGGCTTCGGGCGACCCGACGGCAACAACGGGGAAAACGCGGGCGCCGACGGGGAGGAGATCGGGGAGGTTCCGCTCCCGGACGGAGGGAGTGAAAACAATCCGGGTGCCGCAGGCGGCACAGATGGCATGGGCGCCCCGGGAGAATCGGTCGGCTCGGACGGTATGCCGCAGAAACCGGACGGAGAGAAATTCGGCGGGCGGCAGGCTGACGGCAACGACCTCGGCGCACATCTTGCGTTTGCAACGGTCTGGGTGTTCCTGTTCGCGTTCTGTCTCTCGTGGGCGATTTACAGTCGGTGCAATTCCGAACAGGCAGGAAGGAAAGGGGGAGACGGGCAATGGAAGTCAGAACCTGCTTCAAGCGGTACGAACTGAAATACCTGCTTGACGAGACGCAGTATGCCGCTGTGCGGGAGGCAATGTGCGGGCGCATGGTTCCCGACGCTTACGGCAGGAGCCGCATCTGCAATCTTTACTTCGACACGCCCGACTTCCGCATCATCCGCCGCTCACTGGAGAAGCCGATCTATAAGGAAAAACTTCGCCTGCGGAGTTACGGACCCGTCGGCGCGGACGGCAGGGTCTTTGCGGAACTGAAGAAAAAGTACGAGTCGGTGGTCTATAAGCGGCGGACGGCAATGACGCGGGACGGCGCGGCGGCGTTCTTTCGCAATCCGGACCCGCACACGCAGATCGAGCGCGAGATTGCGCGCTTTCTGGAGGTCTATCCGACCGCCGAGCCGCAGGTCTGGCTCTCCTATGCAAGGGAAGCCTTCTTCGGCGCAAACGATCCCGAATTCCGCATCACCTTTGACGCCGATGTACTGGCGCGTCGGGAGGATCTGACGCTCGGCGGGGGAATTTACGGCGCGCCCGTTCTTCCGGGAGGGCGCATTCTGATGGAGGTCAAGGTTGCGGACGCAATGCCGCTCTGGCTGGCGCGCTGTCTTTCGGCGGCGGAAATCCGACAGACTTCCTTTTCCAAATACGGCACGGCGTACCTGCAATGGCAGGGCATCGGGCTTCTTACTACAGGAGGACAACACTATGCGTAATCTGTTCAACAGCGTTTTTGCAGGCGAAACGCAGTCCACGCTGTCCGTCGGGCTGTTCCTGCTCTGCGTTCTTGTCGCACTGCTTTGCGGTGGCATCTATGTTGCGGCGTTTTCCTTCCGCGGGCGCGGAAGTCGGAGTATGCGGCTCTCGCTGGCGCTTCTGCCTGCGGCGGTCTGCGTGGTTATCATGATGGTCAACGGGAATGTCGGCGTTGGCGTGGCGGTGGCGGGTGCGTTCTCATTGGTTCGCTTCCGCTCGGCACCCGGGAACGCAAAGGAGATCTCGGCTATCTTCATGGCAATGTGCTCGGGGCTGATCGTCGGGGTCGGGTATTTCGCATACGCCCTGCTGTTCAGCGCTTTGATGGGCGGTCTGCTGACGGCGCTGACCGTTCTCGGCGAACGGGAGCGGGACCGCGACCGCGCAAGAACCCTGAAGTTGACGGTCCCCGAGGACCTGGACTATACGGATGCGTTTGACGGCGTGTTTGACGCCTATACCGAGCGCGCCGAACTCACCGCCGCAAAGACTGCCGGCATGGGAAGTCTTTACAAGCTGACCTATCGGGTCACGCTGAAGCAGGCGGTGAACGAAAAGCGGTTTTTGGATGATCTGCGCGTGCGGAACGGCAATCTGGAAATCCTCCACGCCCGCGCGGAGGAAAACGAACGGGATCTGTAATCTAAAGGCGTCGCCGCGCAATTCTCGAATGGCGCACTTACTTGCATCTTTTCCGTGATCCTTCACAAAAATCCTTGCCTGTAGCTCGGCTACAGCCTGCGGATCCTTGTATCGTCTGACGAAAAATCTGAC
>CAKSUH010000089.1 GCA_934500855.1 uncultured Eubacteriales bacterium | reverse complement strand
CCGCAGGGGTGTGCAAATGCGGTTCATGCGTTCTTCTGTACGAAAGATGCAAAGGTGACGGTAAACGCAGATTCCTCTGTCAGGTTGAATTTGCTGGATTCCGGAGCAGAAACCGCCAAAAACTACTTTGCATATAGCACCGTGAGCGGCACAGTGACCGTAAACGATAACGGAGCCGCATGGAATGTCAGCGCTGCCATTGCAAGGCGCGGTTTCTATTTCCCGATGTCCGGCAGCTATGATGTCAATGAGACGGGCAAAGCCGTTGTAGAAACGGGTGCTTATTGTCACGGAGATTCGGCGCTGACCTATCGCAAAGCGGCGGCTGACTATGCGGAAAACGGGCTGAGCGAAACGGAACGGGCTTACTCCGGCTACAGTTTCAAGGTTGGAACCGATTATTATAAGACTTGGGCGGATGCGCTGAAAGCGGATGGCGATATTAAGCTGATTGCGAATGCACCGAACATCGGCGCACAAATTAAGCTTGCAAAGGATGCTGTAATCGACGGTCAGGGGAAATATGTTCTCAGCTCAACGACTTATTTCTTCGAGCTTGTCGGGCACAGCGCTACCTTCCGCAATCTTGATTTGATTGTTACAAAGGGAATCGGAACCGGCGTCGGTGACGGCGCGGCGGTCCTGTTTGAAACCTGCAAAATTGATGTAACGGGCGGTCTGTTGCTGAATATCCAGTCTCGGGCAAATGTGACCTTCCGGGATACAACGGTGATTTCCACGGCAACCGACCCGGTTATCCTGATTAAAAACAAGGCAGTTTCCGAAATTCAGCTGGTGAACTCCACCATCAATTACCGCAAAGGCAGCACCCAATATGTAAACAATACCGCAATCTTCAACATTTCAGGTGGAGCCAACGGTACCGTGGTTGTTGACGGCACTTCCAAACTGATCTACAATCCGGACAATACCATGGACCGTAATCAGATTTTTGCGGTTAACCAAGCGAATACGGTTGCAAACATCACATTGAAACCCGGTGCAACACTGGAATACAACAAGGTTCCGTCATCGGTTGCCTCGCTTGCGTTCCTGCGCGCCGACGGAAATACAACTTTGAATCTTGTGGACGAGGGCGCGATCTGGACGGTCAGCGAAGCGGTTGCGAAGAAAGGCTACCAGTTTGTGAAATCCTCGGGGACCTTCAACTGCAGGACCGTTGCCATGAAAACCGCGGACGGCAGGCTGTACAGCCCGACCGCCGAGATCAAACAACTGACCGCCGAGACCTCCTTTGTGCCGGTTTGCATGGGCGTGACGAACGAAGCAGGCGCTTCGATTCGTTTGTCGAACCCGACCGGTATCCGGTTCGGGACGCAGATTGACAGGGCTTTCTTTGACACGCTGGGCGGTTCTGCCGTCTATGGCGTGAAGGTTGCCCGCAAGGATGTGCTGCAGAACGGCGATTTTGCGGCGCTGACCGATGAAAATTCGGTTTCCAACGATTCCGCAAACGCAAACTTCCGCTGGGTGACCGAGGGAGAGTTCTTCCGCACGGTTCTGATGAACATCAATGAAGCGAACTATCAGACCGCGCTTTGCTGGAACGCCTATGTGACCGTTACCTATGCGGACGGAACGACCGCGACCTTCTGGGCAGACTGGACGGAAGCGGACAACTGTCGGTCTTTGGCTCAGGTCGCACAAAGCGCGCTGGCAGATACGACCGTGGAATGGACCGAAGCGGAAAAAGCCCTGCTGAACACGATTGCCGGTAACTGAGCCGTGGAGGAGAAGATTATGAAACACGCCTACACAAAGCCGCTGGCAGACCTGCTTTCCATCGGGACAGATGATGTCATCTGCTCCTCCGGGGAGAACGAAAACATTTTGGATGTCAGCAGACTGTTTGAAATCTAAGCATCTGATAAAGGAGAAACCGAAACCAATGGGAAATTTGATACAGCTTTGCACAGAGGCATCGCGGAAGGATGAGCCGTTTACCAAAGGGTCATGGCCTGCCGCCGGGATGGGATATGTCTTTGTCACGGACGGCGGGCGGCTGCTGGTCATTGACGGCGGCGAGACCGAGGGGGACGCGGAGGCGCTTGTCTCCCTCTTGGAACGGAAATTCGGCGGGCATCCGGTTGTGGACCTCTGGATTCTGACGCACGCACATGCGGATCACTATGGCGCGCTGGAGATCATTTCCCGAACGCCTGCGCTCCGGGAGCGGCTGACCGTTTCCCGCCTTTGCGCCTGCGCGGCGATTCCGGTTTCGTTCCCGGAGACCGACCAGGCAAAAATTGCGGAAATCCCCGCCCGTCTCGGCTGTGAATGGCTGACACCGCACGCAGGGGATCTGCTGACGGTGGACGGTCTGGAGATCCGGATTCTGTACACCTGGGAAAACGACCCCAAACTCGCCGACGCGAAATCGTTCAACCGCCTTTCGCTGATCTTTACGGTCACGGGTGCGACACATCGGGCAATGTTTGTCGGCGACTCCACACCGACGGGACCTACGGTCGTGCGCGACGGCACGGATCCGACGCTCCTGAAAAGCGATTTTCTGCAGCTGGCGCACCATGGGCTGGACGGCGGCAACATCGGCTTTTACCGTTTGGTTGACCCCTCGACCGTGCTGATTCCCTGCTCGCTTGGCGGCGCAAAGTTTATCAAAGCACCCGAGACCGGCTGCAACTATTTCAACCGGTATATCCAGGAGCGCGCGCTGAGCGTTGTCTGCGCCTGCATGGGCAATACCGAAATGGAATTCTGAACCGTCCTAAAAAGGAGAAAAACCATGAGAAAATTTTTGATCCTGCTGCTTGCCTGCCTGACCGTATTCCCCTTGCTGGCTGCCTGCGGCAAGCAGACCCCTCCCACAGCGGGAACCACCGCTTCCGGCTCGCAAGGTTCCGGCAACGCCGAGCCTGAGACCGATGAATGGGGCAGAGTGATTGAGCCGACCGACTTTCCCGTTTCCGAGCTGAATTTCGGCGGAGAAAAGCTGACCGTGCTTTGTGCCGGACACGATGAGAACGGCTATTGGGCTATGGACCCCGGACTTTACAAGAAGCCGTCGGATGCCCTTGAAATGGCGCTCTACAAGCGCAATGCGCAAATCGAGCAGGATCTGGGGCTGTCGCTCAAAGTGGCATATCAGCCTGCAAACGGCGGCGCCGACAGCAAGCTCAACAAGACGGTTGAGACCGCCGCAAAATCGGGGCTGAACGAATACGACATCGTGGTCAACTATGCGGCATACGGCGTTGCGGAATACCTGCGCGGTTATTATATTGACCTGCTCGCCGCCGAAACGCCGTATCTGCAACTGGATAAACCCTGGTACAACCAAAACTTTATCGAGAACACTCAGGCGTTCGGGCATCTGTACTACATCATCGGGGACTACAACCTCTGTGCTTACAACCGACTGATGGCAACCTACTTCAACCGCTCGCTTTGCTGGTCGAATGGGCTGATTCCGGACGACAGCGGAGACGCGCTGTACGATCTGGTTCAGCAAGAGAAATGGACCTATAGTCAGCTGTTTGAATATGCAAAGATTTTCCTTGACCCCAACGGAAACGGAGAGAAGGACGCGGACGATGTTTACGGTCTGCTTTCCAATGCGGGCTGTGAGGGCTATGACGGGTTCCTTTACGCCTTCAATCTGGACCTGACCGTGACCAACGATGACGGCACGCACGAATGGAATGTGAGCGGCAACAAGAAGATGTCTGACGCAATGGAAAAGCTGATCAGTCTGTGGCGTCAGGAAGGCGTCTGGATGGTCGGAAAAACGCCCAATTCCGGCTCCACCGCCGAGGACCAATACAAGATGTTCTCAGGGAGTCATGCGCTCTTTGACATTGATGTCATTTACCGCTCTGCCGCGCAGAACAAGGCTTTTCGCGCAATGAAGGACAAATACGGTCTGCTCCCGCTGCCGAAATATGACGAGGAACAGGAGAACTACGGCTCCGGCGCACAGGATTCCTACGGAATGACCAGCATCATGAAGGGGAGCGAGGCGCTGAACGCAAGGCGCTGCGCTTATCTGGAGTATGCAAACTACCTCAGCTATCGGAACTCCCGCCCTTACTACTTCGAGAAGATCATGAAGGCGCAGTATCTCGGTACCGCAAAGGCTTCGCAGGTTTTTGATATCATTCTCGCCCATGCGGACTTTGACTTCGGCGAGCAGTATTCGATTGTGCTGGAAAGTGCAAAGAAGCTGCTTTGGAGAAATGTTGCCAAAAATGAGGAAACCGTCACCGGTGCCTGGGCGGCCAACGAAAAGACGCTGACCAAGAAGCTGCAGGACCTGGACGCATGGTTCCTGGCGCAGTAAGCGGGTACGGATGGATATGAACAAAATCAAATATGCAGTGCTCTGGCTGTTGATGCTTTCCATGGCGCTGCCGTTCTCTGCCTGCGCGGGCAATCCGCCTGCTCCGGCACGGTCGGAGGAGACCTCCGGCTCGGAATCCGCTCCCCCGGATTCCGGAACGGCTGAGCCGACCGCGGACACCCGTTTCCCTGTCGTAAAGAACGGGAAAGCGGTTCCGATCGTCTATCCGATGGATGATCTGGACGCGATGGGCTATGCAAAAACGGTCGCGAATAAAATCAAAAGCCTGACCGGTGTCGATGCGGAATGCCGCGAGGACAGCCGCCGTGTGGATGAAGAGGCAGACACCGAAAGCTACGAAATTTTCATCGGTGCCGTTGACAATCCGGTCTGCGAAACGGTTCGGGGGCGCATTCCTTACGGGGGCGCGCTGGTTGCGGTTGAAGGGCACAAGCTCTGCGTGCTGGCAATGGACCCGGAGCTTCTCGGCAAAGCCGCGCTCAAACTGCTGGCAACGCTGACTTCCGCCTGCGACAAGAACACGAAGGAAATTCTGATTGACGGGAATCTGTCGGTCGGGATTGAGGGGACCGACCTGCTCTTGATGGTCCCGGAGTTCAAAGGGAAAACGCCTGTCGGGTCCTATGAATGCACCGCAAATGCGATGCAGGTCCTGTTCCGGGATGTGACCGAGGCGGAGGCGGATGCCTATCAATCCAAGGTCCTTTCTGACGGGTACAGTCTCTATTCCGGCGATCAGACAACCGGAAAAACGCAGGGTGCCAAGAATCGGTTCCTGACCTTCCGGCGCGACCGCTGTATTCTGACGCTTCTCTACACGCCGAGCGACCGCATTCTGCGTGTGCTGATCGAGACTACCGACTCCTCGGCACTCGGTTGGCGGGCAGAGGACCGGACCCCGGTGGAGAAGGTCTGCGATGTCACATTGACGCAGGTCGGTCTGCTTTACGATGTCGGCAGTTTCAACGGTATGTGCTATGTGATGCGACTGGAGGACGGCAGTTTCATCGTCACCGATGGCGGTCATGCCCTGCAGAAGAACGCCGACCGGCTTTACCGGATTCTGCGTAAGCAGGCACCGGACCCCGACAACATCGTGATTGCGGCGTGGATCTTCTCGCATTCGCACGGAGACCACACCGGAATGTTCCCGTATTTCACCGCTTCCTATGCCGACCGCGTATCGGTTGAGAGGTTTATCTACAATTTACCGACCGCCCGGCAGATTACCGGGGACAATACCGCCGGAGGAAACAGCAGGATAACCAACCAGGTCGGGCACTACCGGGGCGCAGTCGTCACCAATGCACACCCGGGGCAGGTGATGCTGATTCACGGCGCGAAAATCCGGATTCTCTATACGGCGGACCTGTTTGTGCCGCAGGAGATTTCCTACGGCAACACCGCCAGTATGTGCTGGACCGTTGAAGCGGGCGGTGTAAAGACCATGATGATGGGGGACATCGGCGCAGAGGTGGCATCGGTGATGGAGGCGATTTACAGCGATGATGTGTTTGCTGCCGATGTGCTCCAGGTGGCGCATCACGGAATCAGATCCTCGCCAAGCACCCTCTATCCGAAGGTGAATCCCGCATGGGCGCTGATACCGCTTGGGACCGGTCCGCTCTCAGCGTGTGAGTACGCGGAGGACTGCATCAAATTTGTCAACGCCGCGCACAACCGCTTCTTCTTTACCTCCGAAAAATGCAGGGATCGTGTGTATGTTGCCAACGATGACATTCTGATTCTGACCTTCCGCAACGGGCAGGTTGCGGATTCCCGTTTGTACGATACCGATTCCGATTATCTGAATTCCGAAACGGAAAGGAGTGCGACGCAATGAAACGGAAGAATAAACGGTGCGTATCTTGGTTTCTTGCCTTCTGCATGATGCTGATCTGCGCTTTGGTACCGGGTGCCGGTGCCGATGCCGCCGAAAATGAGGCAAGGATCGGCGAGACCGAATATGCAACGCTGGAGGCAGCAATAAAAGCTGCCAAGGATGGGGACACCATCACGCTTCTGCGGGATCTGACAATGAAAATCAGCAAACCCTACTATTATATCTATAAAGACATTACCATTGACGGTGGCGATGCCATGCACAAAATCACCGCGTCCGGAGGATATACTTTTCAGTTCTGTGACAGCTTCACGCTGAAAAATCTGAAACTGGAAACAACGCACGGTCTCTATTACTGGAACACAAACAAGAATAAGAGAACCGAACTCATCGGCACATTGGACAATGTGGAGTGGACGGTTGGCGATGCGCTTCTTGCGAACATTCACGGTGAGGTTGCCGGCATTCCGCAAACGCTGAATATTGT
>CAKSUH010000088.1 GCA_934500855.1 uncultured Eubacteriales bacterium | reverse complement strand
GGTTTGGAGGGGGAAGGGGACCCTCCGAAAGGGTCCCCTTCCCCCTCCAAGGTCTTTCTGTCTTCTTACTCCTTTATCCCCATCTGCTCCATGAGACGCTTGTTGAATTCGAGAGCGGTGTTGAAGCCCATCTTTTTCTGACGGTTGTTCATCGCGGCGATTTCCAGAATGATCGCAAGATTCCGCCCGGGACGGACCGGAACCGTCACGCACGGAATGTTCAAGCCGAGAATGTTGATCGTTTCGTCCTCCATTCCGAGACGGTCGTACATCTTGCCCTCCACCCAGTTTTCAAGCTGAATCACAAGATCGATCCGCTCGGTCTCCTTGACCGCACCGATACCGAACAGGCGGCGCACATCCACAATGCCGATGCCGCGCAGCTCCACATAGTGGCGGATCATCTCGGGCGCGGAGCCGATCAGCGTTTTTTCCGATACCCGCTTGATTTCCACCGCGTCATCCGCAATCAGACGGTGCCCGCGCTTGACCAGCTCGATTGCCGTCTCGCTCTTGCCGACCCCGCTGTCGCCCAGAAGAAGCAAGCCCTCGCCGTAGACCTCCACAAGCCCGCCGTGCCGCGTGATGCGGGGCGCTAAGTAGGTGTTCAGTGACGCTATGAGACTGGACATGATCGGACTGGTCTTGATGTCGGTCCGCAAAACGGGAATCTGCTCCCGCTCGGCGCGCTCGATCAGCGCATGATCCGCCGGCAGGGAGGTCGTGTACAGGATCGCAACGGGATGCGCGTCAACAAATTTCTGCAGCATCACGCGCTTGGTGCTCGGCTCGATGGACTGCAGATACGAAGTCTCCGCCTTCCCGATCAGCTGAATCCGTTCCGCCTTGAAATCGCCGTAAAAGCCCGCCAGAGCAAGACCCGGGCGGTTGACCTCGGGCGTTTCGATCATGATTTCGTCGAATTTCTCGGGGCGCACCAGAACCTCAAAGCGGAATTCCTCCACGATTTTCGACAGCGCGATTTTATAATCCTGTTTCATTCTCTCCCTCTCTCCTTTCGGGGGACGGCTTCCTTCCGACCCTCGCCCCGTATCCGTTCCTTTGTATTATAGCATAAAGCGCGGCAAAATGGAATGTTTTTTGAAAAAATTTTACCTCTCGCACGCGTATTAACAAAATTATCATATTTATCCTGTATAATAAGGACAGGAAAGTGAGGTCGGAACATGAAACACGGATTTTTGCGGCGGTATTTGCCGTTTCTCGCGGCGGTCTGCCTGATTATCGGACCGTTTGCCGCAGGTTGCACCTCGGCAAACCGTGAGGTGGTTGCCACCTGCGGCGGGGACCCCGTTTTGCGGGAGGAGTATTCGTTCCTTGCGGGGCGACTTTCGGACGCGGGGCTTGGCAAGGACGAAATCCGCGAAAAGATTGCGCCGTCCATCATCGAGGACCGCGCGATTCTTGCGGCGGGCGCGGATTTGCTTGACGGGTTGACGATTGACGACAAATCAATTAAAGAAGCGGTCAAAGAGGGCATCAAGACGGCAAAGAAGGACTACGGCGGCAAGAACGCGTATCTGTCGGCGCTCGCGGATATGGGGCTGACCGAGCATCACATGAAGCGGATGCTTGCGGTGGCGGAGATTCAGCGGCTCGCAACGGAAAAACTCTTTGCGGGAACCGAGCTGGAGAGCGAGACATCCTTCGCGGCTTGGCTGAAGGACGACGCGCATTACGCACGGGTGGAGCGCTTTGATTTCCGGAGTGCGGCGGAGGCGGAAGCGTTTCTCGCGGCGGTACGGAACGGCGGCAGTGCGGACGCGCTTTACGCGGCGCACGGCGGCACGAAAGCGGCGGCAAGCTACTGCTTTTCAGGGCTTGGCGGCGAGGAGTTGGACGCGCTCTTATTCGCGCTTCCCGCCGACAACACCACGCTTTCTGCAGTCATTTCCGATCGCGAAACCTACTCGGTTTACCGCCGTCTGGCGGTGAGCGCCGAGGAGCGCGAGGACATGGCGGCGCTTCAGGGACTCGCGGTCCGCAACGAATTGCGCTCCCGCCGTTGGGAATCCTTCCTCGCAGGGTACGAGGAAAAGCTGACGGTGGAGTGGAGATAGGAGGGGGTAAGGGAAAGACCTTGGAGGCGCAGGGAGACCCCTTTCGGAGGGGTCTCCCTACCCTCCAAACCTCCCTGACCCACCCCGAACTTCCCTGCACGGCAACCGCCGCAGGGGGGAAGAAAAAACTTTTTTCGCTTTTCGGGCGGCGGTTGCCGCACAGGGAAGTTTTGGGTGGATTGGGAGGTGCGCGGCGATAAAGAGTGTGGCTTCGCGCGTGATTGGTGGGGCAATGAAATGAGGATTTCGCCCTCATCCGTCGCCTACGGCGCCAAACTGCTTGCAGTTTTCTTCCCCCTCAAAGGGGAAGGCTTCTATACGCTGTGCGACCATAGCAAGTATAACTTTGAATCGTGATTTGACCGCATGGGACGCCCTCATCCGTCGCCTGCGGCGCCACCTTCCCCCTTGAAGGGGAAGGCTTTCGGAAGCCCTGCTGATTCCAAAAAGAGTGCCCTGAACAATTAGAATTTGAATATTTACATTTTGAACTTTAGACATTCAGATGCCATTACTTCAAAGCAGAAACGAAAGAATTCCGCACAACAGCCTTTTCCCTCGAAGGGGAAGGCTTTCGGAAGCCCTGCTGATTCCAAAAAGAGTGCTCCGAACAATTAGAATCTGGATATTTACATTTTGGACTTCAGGCATTCAGATGTCACTATTCCAAAGCAGAAACGAAAGAAATCCGCACAATAGCCTTCCCCTTCGAGGGGGAAGGTGGCGCCGTAGGCGACGGATGAGGGCGTCCCATCATCAACTAACCTGAACCATTTCTATCCGGTAGCGGAGAGAGACGACAGTCGTGCCGATTCCGTTAACGAAATCGGTCTCGGAGCAGCCGGAATGCGTAAAGCGTAAACGGCTACAAAAAAAGTCAGCACCACAAAAACATAGGGGTTAAAATCCCCTTCGTTAAAGTTCTTGAAGGTTCTTAGGAAACTTCTTTCAAGAAGTTTCCTAAGTAGGGTTTGGGGCAAAGCCCCAAGGTCTTAATAGGAGGAAACAACCATGAAAGTCATTTTGTTGGCAGATGTCAAAGGGCAGGGGAAGAAGAACGAGGTCATCGAGGTTTCGGACGGATACGGAAAGAACTTTCTGATTCCGAGAAAACTGGCGAAACCCGCAGACGCGCAGTCGGTGAACGACGCGAAGATGAAGGAAAACGCGAGACTGTATAAACTGGAGACCGAAAAGAAGGAAGCGCAGGAACTGGCGGAAAAGCTGAAGAGCATCACGGTTACCATCAAAGCGTCCTGCGGCGGAGACGGACGGCTGTACGGCTCGGTGACGGCAAAGGATGTTGCGGAGCGGCTGGCAAGCGAGCACGGTATCACGCTCGATAAGCGGAAGATCGTGGTCAAAGACCCAATCAAAGCATACGGCAGATACGCGTTGGAAGTCAAGCTGTACCCCGAGGTGACGGGAACGCTGACGCTGACGGTCGCGGCGGAACAGTAAGCCGAAATCAGACGGAAGAACCGAAGAGTAAGGAAGAATGGAAAACGAACTGATTGAAAAGCGCCTGCCGTTCTCCATGCCGGCGGAACAGTCGCTTCTGGGAGCGGTCCTGATCGACCCCGCGTCGCTGAATGAGATTGCGGCGCTGATGAAGGGCGACGATTTTTATCTGGAGGAGCACAAGCAGATCTATCTTGCCATGCAGGAGCTGTTCCTTGCAAACCGCGAAATCGATGTGGTAACGCTGATTGATATGCTGGTCACGCGGGGCGTGTACGATAAGGCGGGCGGAGAGGACTATATCCGCACGCTGTCGGAGACGGTCCCCGACGCGATGAATATCAAGGACTACGCGCGGATCGTTAAGGAGAAAAGCGTTCTGCGCCAGCTGATTGCGGCGGCGGGGGAGATTTCCGAGAGCGCGTATTCCGAGCAGGAGTCGGTGAGCGCGGTCCTCGATCACGCGGAGAACCTCATCTTCAAAATCGCGCAGGGACGGGACACGCAGAACTTCCGGCACATCCGCGAGGTGCTGCAGGATGTCTACGGGCATTTGCAGGAACTGCGGACCAACGCCGAGGCAACGCAGGGGACCAAAACGGGCTTCTCGCTCCTTGACCGCGTGTTGGCGGGCATGGGAAAGAGCGACCTTGTGCTGATCGGCGCGCGTCCCGGTATGGGTAAAACCTCGTTTGCGCTGAATATCGCAACCAATGTGGCGAAGCAGACCAAAAAAGCGGTGTGTATTTTTTCGCTGGAAATGTCGGCGGAACAGCTGGTCAACCGCGTGCTGTCAAGCGAGGCGCTGGTCAACAGTTACGCCCTTCGGACCGGGGAACTGACCCCCGAAGATTGGGAGCATCTGGCGGTTGCTTCGGGCGAGCTTTCGGGATGCGATATCCTCATCGACGATACATCGGGTATGACGGTTACCGCAATGAAAGCCAAACTGCGGCGGGTGCAGAACCTCGGCTTGGTTGTCATCGACTACCTGGGACTGATGCAGGGCGACCACCACAACGACAACCGCGTGCAGGAAGTGTCGGAAATTTCGCGGTCGCTGAAAATTATGGCAAAGGAACTGATGGTGCCGGTTATCTGTTGCGCGCAGCTGTCGCGCGGACCCGAATCGAGAACCGACAAGAAACCGATGCTTTCCGACCTGCGTGACTCGGGTGCGATCGAGCAGGACGCGGATACGGTTATTTTCCTCTATCGCAGTGAATACTATAAGACAGACGAAACGGCAAACAATCAGACAACCAGCATTGCCGAGGTCCTCATTGCAAAGAACCGCCACGGTTCGACGGGGAATGTTTCGATGGGCTGGAACGGTCAGTTTACGAAGTTCCTGACGATTGAAGAAGGAGCAACGCCTCCGTGAGGACGCTGACGAAGGCGGTGCGCGCGCCGTGGGAGCTGGCGGGTATGCCGCAAGACACGGCGGTTGCCGTCGGATTTTCGGGCGGAGCCGACTCGGTCGCATTGCTTGCGCTGTTGGCGGAACGGGCGAAAACGGACGGTTTTCCGCTCCTTGCCCTGCATATCCACCACGGGATCCGAGGGGCGGAGGCGGACAGGGACGAGGCGTTCTGCCGTGACTTTGCGGCGCGGCTCGGCACGGACTTTTGCGCCGTGCGGGTGGATGTGCCCGCATGGGCGAAAAAACACGGCAAGGGGCTTGAAGAAGCGGCGCGCGAGTTGCGCTACCGTTGCTTTGAGGAGGTCATGACGGAGCGGGGAATTCCCCTGCTTGCCACGGCGCACCATGCGGACGATAACGCCGAAACCGTGCTTTTCCGTCTGGCACGCGGAACGGGACTTGACGGACTATGCGGAATTCCGCAGGTCCGGAAACTCGGAAACGGCGCGGTCGTGCGCCCGCTGCTTCCGTTTACGAAGGAAGAAATTCTCGCATTCTGTCGGGCGCGGGGCTTGGAATTCGTCACCGACAGCACCAACCGCGAACCGTGCTGTGCGCGAAACATCCTGCGGCTGGAGGTTCTGCCTGCGCTGGAGCGTGCGGTGCCGAATGCCGCAGCTACAATGGTGCGGACGACGGCGCTTCTGCGGCGGGACGCGGACTGTCTGGACAGTCTTGCGGCGGAATGGCTGAACGCACACTGCCGTGGGCGCGCACTGCGGGCAAAAGATTTGCGCGGACTGCATTCCGCACTGCTGGGGAGGGTCCTTGCGGCGTTTCTCGGCGGGTGCGAAGCGGTTCACATCGGGGCAACGGAAGCGCTGATTGCCTCGGGGCGGGGCGGAAGCGTGACCCTGCCGCGCGATCGGTACGCGTCGCTGTGCGGCGGAATTCTGCGGGTCTTTCCGAACCTGCGCGGAGCGGGTTTTTCGGAGCCTGTTCCGCTTTGCATGGGCGAGCTTGCGCTTTGTGACGGCAGACTGACTGTTTCCGTACAGGAAACTGAAAAATGTCGCAAATGCAAGAAAGTTCACAGTTTGTCAACAACACATTATATCAATCGGTCTGAAAAATCTGTTATAATAAATCAGTTTTTCTGGAGAGAATTGCGGGACGGCGACAGGATCCGCGTGGGAACGCGCGAGGTCAGGTGCGCGGCGCTGTTGCAGGCGGGCGGAATTCCCGCCGCAGTGCGGAAGCATCTGCCGATGCTCTGCAATGCGGACGGCGAGGCGGTCTGGGTGCCCTTTGCGGGGCGAGAGGAGACCGAACCCCGTGACGGTGCGCTTGCCGTGACGCTGACGCTTTGGGAGAACCTGACGGACCGACAGGACGAAGGAGAAAATCGGGATGTACGAAATCAGTCGGGATATTGAACGGGTATTGGTCGGAAAAGAGGAGCTGGAAGGCATCTGTGACCGTCTCGCGGCGCAGATTACCGCAGAATACGGCGATTCGCCGCGCGACCTCGTGATGGTGGTAGTACTCAAAGGCTCGGTGATGTTTGCAACCGACCTTGTGCGCAGAATTCCGCGCCATGTGTGTCTGGAGTTCATGAAGGTGTCCTCTTACGGAGCCGGGACCGAAACTTCGGGCTTCATTCAGGTACATCTGGACCTGAAGCGGGATGTCAGGGACGCGGATGTCATCATCATCGAGGACATCGTGGACAGCGGGCGCACACTGGAAAAACTCTCGGGACTGCTTTCGGACCGCGGTGCGCACAGCGTAAAGTGC